>JAEURB010000058.1 GCA_016788435.1 Anaerolineae bacterium
AGTTGAAGATGCGGTACAGCGGTATCCTGCTCACGTACCCTCGTTTGGCCTGACTGAGATACGGACGAATATGCAATTCGAACTGGGCTTCGGTTACACTTCGCGGGATAGTGCCCATGGTTGAATGTCCTGTAGAGGGGGGATTCGCCCATGGTGCACTATCTTTCTTCCTTCTCCAAAAGTTTCAATGAGTTCAATAACAGAATGGTTAAGGCGCGGGCCGAATTAGCGATTCAGAGCTGTGAACGAGTCCGCCCCTTGCCCCGCCCCCGCCCGCTGCGGCACAATCGCGGCGCCTGGCCATCCGCCGCGTGAGCTTAGGAACGCCGCATGTCCTATATCGTCCACCGCCCCAGCTTCACCGAACGCCTGATCAACCTCGGCGCGAACGCGGCCTCGCTCACCTGGCCGGTGCTGGGGCGCGCCTTCCCCCAGCGGCTGGAAGTGGACGATAACCGCTCGTATTGGGCCAGCCAGACGCCGGATTACCGGCCCGGCCCGCCGCTGACCGAGCGCACCACCGCCGACCTCGCCATCATCGGCGGCGGCTTCACGGGTACGTCCACCGCCTACTATTTCAGCCGCCGCTACCCGGAAAAGCGCGTCGTGCTGCTCGAAGCCAAATCGCTTGGCAGCGGGGCCAGCGGGCGCAACGGCGGGATGCTGCTCAACTGGGTGACCGGTATCACCGACCATTCCGATGAGATGACGCGCCGCCTTTACGACACGACCAAAGCGGGCATGGGCGCCATCCTCGCCCTCATTCAGCGCCACAATCTTCCCGTGCAGCACCGCCTGGACGGCACGGTGACGGTCTATACCAGCGCCGAACGGGCCGAAGCCGCCCACGCCGAATGTGAGCGTTACAACCAAATCGGCGTGCCAGTGCGCACCCTGAGCGCGGACGAACTGCGCCACGATCTCGACCTGCGCGGCACGTTCGGCGGCCAGCTCGACCCGCACAGCGGGCAGATTAACGGCGCGCAGTTAACGCGCGCGCTGCGCCCGGTGCTGGTCGAGCAGGGCGTGACGATCTACGAAGGCACGCCGGTGCTGAAAATCCGCGAGGGGGCGGGCTACACGCTGACCACCCCGTTCGGCGAGGTGCAGGCCAAGGCGCTTGTGCTGGCCACCAACGGCTACACCGGCGCGCTCGGCTACTACTTCCGCGATGCGCTTTTCCCGCTGCACTCGCACGTCTTCGCCACCGCGCCCATCCCGCCCGAACAGCGCGCCGCCATCGGCTGGCGGGCCTACGCCGGTTACAGCGACGACCTCGACCGTATCGCCTACTCGACGATGACGGACAACGGCTCGATGATTTTCGGCGGCGGCAGTAATGCCTCGTACGGCTATCTGTTTGGCAATCGCACGGCCTACCCCGGCTCGCCGGATTCGGCACGTTCCAACTTCCGAACGGTCGAAGGCACCTTCCGGCGCTACCTGCCGGCGGCGTCGCTGCTGCCGGTCACGCATCGCTGGACGGGCACGCTCGGCTTCACGCTCAACCGCAGCCCGCTGATCGGCGCGCGCGGCGAAACCCGCAGCCTGCTCTACGCCATCGGCTACTGCGGCCACGGCGTGACGCTGGCGAACCTGGCCGGCGAAATCCTCACCGATCTGTACTCCGGCGATGACGAACGCTGGCGCGGCCTGCCCTTCATCAACGCGCCCTATCGCAAGCTGCCGCCCGAGCCGTTCCGCTGGCTCGGCTACCAAACCTTCACGCGGCTGACGGGCAAATCGCCGAGGGTGTAGGGAAGTTGAAAGTTGAGAGTTGAAAGGTGGGAGTTGGGAGTTGAAAGCAGCGCCTGACACAAAGCCAGCGTCCATCAAACGCGGACGATTTGAGAGAAGAAATGCGCGTTGCCGCCCGAGGCTGAAGCCATCAGGCGAAAGCTGCGCCTGCTGAAGAGGATTACTAGCTAGTGTGGGATGTAGACCCGCAGCTTGCTGCGGCCCCACGCTACCAGAACGCTCGGATGACGCAGGTGTCCAGAGATACCGGCCCGAAACCGGCTGCGGGCTGGGAACATTCGGATCATGTGGAGCCGCAGCAAGCTGCGGGTCTACAGGTGTTCGGTTTTCAGCCGGTTCCTACGCCATCTTGTCAAAAACTTGTAGGCGGGATTAAAAGCCCCGTTCACGGGGCGCAGCAATAGCCTGACGCCTTTAGGCTCAGGCGAAGACAGGCCTCAGCGTCCCTCAACCGGCAGCTATTCATCTCACAAAAGGCATAAATTGAACGAGCTGCCCTTCCCCGCTGCGCCGGGGGACTACATCCTGTGGCTGGCGCTGCGCGAGCCGGCTGAACTAACCATCGGGCAGTTGGCCGCTTACTACTTCCCGGCGGGCGTCTACGCCTACGTGGGCAGCGCGCGCGGGGCGGGCGGGCTGGCCGGGCGGCTGAAGCATCACCAGTCGCCGGTTCTGCGCCCGCATTGGCACATAGACTACC
>JAEURB010000120.1 GCA_016788435.1 Anaerolineae bacterium
AAAATCACATGCGCGGTCTCATAGTCACCACTGCGCCCGCTGAAGGCCATTCCCGCCTGCAAGCGGCGCGCCGCCATGTTCAGGTGTTCCCACCCGGCTTCTTCGGCCGTCACGCCAGCAAAAGTGCCGGTCTGGCCATGGTCGCTGGAACGAATGAGCACTGGGCTGGACATCGCTTGTCTCCGGCTGCAAGGAAAGGGGATGAAAGTCAGCGGCGAACCATCATCAGGGTGATGGTTTGAGGCCGCCGGACTGCCCTGATGATACCCGCGATCTGAACTGGCCTAACTCCTGACCTTCATCCAGTTGGCATTAAAAGGTGCGCGCACTGCCCATGCACACCAGCGCGACGAGCATCAGAATGATACTCACCCGTTGGTGGCCGGCCATCTTCGTGGACAGGGCCCGGAGTTCAGCCAACTGGTCAGGCGGCGGCGCTCCATCGGCAGGCAATGTGGCCATGAAGGTGCTCAGCTTAGAGCTCGACGCCCCCGTCACGAAAGCGCCGTGCAGCATGGCCAGCGTGCCGAAGACCGATACGCAGTTCCTCCTCTTATTGAGTCAGCAGGAATGAGAGGACATCCGCCAGCTGCTGTCCTGTCCAGCGCTCGCGGTACTGTCCATACATGAGGTTGCCGAAGCCGGAAGTGAGCACCGCCGCCGGCTGCACGATGCTTTGCAGGATGTAGTCCCCGGCGCTCAGGCCATTGACGGCTGTGCCAGCGCGCTGGCCGATTCTTTGCAGTGAGGGGCCAGCGTGCGACGAGCCATCCAGCGTATGGCAGGTGTTGCAGGCGGGTGTCCCGTTCACCTGCCGCGCAAACAGCGCCGCCCCACTGGCCGGGTCGCCCGGCGGAAGCTGGTCGAACGTGAGTGACGGCGAACCGCCGCAGCCGGTAAGCGCAATCACGGCCAGCGCCAGCATTACGCCAGCTAACGCACTGCGAACCATCACCACCCCGCCCCCTTCAGGAATGCCAGACTGCCCGGCAAATCGGCGGCGTACTGGGCGGCGCGCGGCGCATTCGAGCCGGGGTCGCCACATTCATATGACGCCCACCCATCATACGCCCCTTCGCGCAGCGCGGCTGCCAGCCCGGCGAACGGCGTGAAGCCCTGGCCGGGCAGGCGGCGGTTGTGGTCAGCTAGATGTACGTAGCCGATCACGTCGCTCTGCTGGCGAATGGCGGCCGCCATATCGCTTTCCTCCAGCGCCATGTGGAAGACGTCGGCCACGATCTTCACGCGCCGGTGATTGCGCTTGCGGGCCACCGCCGCCGCCTGTTCGAGGCGGTTGAGGAAGTGCGTTTCGTAGCGGTTGATCGGCTCGACATAGAGTTCGACGTTGAAGGCATCAGCGAAATCTTCCAGCGTGCGCAGGTGCTGGTTGAGCAGTTCAGCTTCCAGTTCCGCCGGGCTTTGCCACGGGCGCAGGTCGGGTAGCGACGGCGCGCCGAAATGCGGCACGAAAATCACGCCCGCCGCTCCGAGGTCGGCGGCGCACGTGATCGAACTCCGCAGCGCCTCCAGCCCCTGGTCGCGCACGAACGGGTCGGCGTCGAGGATGCTGGGGAAGCGGCCATGATTGACGGCCGAAACGGGGATGTTCGCCCCGGCCGCCGCATTCATCAGTTCGTCCATCCGCAGCGAAAGGTCGCGCCCCCACACCTCGACGCCGTCCGCGCCCAGGCTGGCGGCGTGCTGAAAACGTTCGG
>JAEURB010000142.1 GCA_016788435.1 Anaerolineae bacterium
CTGAAACGATACGCGAGGCGGCGCGGCTGGCGGCGGCCACCCCGTCACCGATTGATGATATTCGTGCCACAGCCGATTACCGTACGGAGATGGTGCGCGTGCTGGTGGCGCGGGCGCTCCGCGCGCTGGCTGATGGCCGCGAGGCGGCCAACTATCCGCAAGACCCCGCGCTGCTGTGGGGCGAGGCGGCTGGCCGCGTGGGAGAAGCGCTGCCGGCGGCGATTTCACATCATGCGGGCGAACCGATTGAGATGACCATCAACGGCGAACGGCAGACGTTCACCACTGGCCAGGACAAGACGCTGCTGCATTTCCTGCGCGAGGAGGCCGGGCTGACCGGCACGAAAGAGGGCTGTGCGGAGGGCGAGTGCGGCGCTTGTACCGTGTTCCTCGATGGCGCGGCGGTGATGTCGTGCCTCGTGCCCGCGCCGCGTGCGCATGGCGCGGATGTGGTCACTATCGAAGGCTTGCTGGTGGAAGGTGAAATGCACCCGCTTCAAAAGGCTTTCGTGCACAATGCGGCTGTACAATGTGGATATTGCACGCCGGGGTTCGTGATGGCCGGGGTGAAGCTGTTGGAAGAACATCCGCAGCCAGACGACGACCAGATCGCGCAGAGCATCAGCGGCAACCTGTGCCGCTGCACGGGCTACTATTCCATCGTTCAGGCGTTCCGTGAAGCCGGGGAAGCGGCGGGGGTGGAACCATGACGCAGATCAGAATGCAGGAACGGAAAGTCAAGCGTTCGTGGTGGCCGCTGATCGGCTTCCTGCTGATTTTGTCCATCGCCGTCATCAGCTATGCCGTCGCGCCGGACGTGATCGGCTTGGCGCGCCAGGCGCTGCCCCGGATGAACCTGCGTGGCATCGCGCCAGAAACGCAGCGGCTGATTTTCGCGGCGATCACGTTTCTGATCCTGGTCATCATCACCGGGATGATCGTCGCGGCCTTCGCGCCGCGCCGCCGCACGCTGGTGAAGGAGACGGATATCATCAAGGACCGCGACATGATGCTGCGCGACCGCGTGCGCGATAAGAAGAAACAGCGCGAGATCAACCTGGAGATACGCCGGGAGTTGAAGAACGCCGATCCGCGCACCGGCAAAGAGCAGTAGGCCGCTGCAAGCACAGGACAGGTTGAAGGCGAGGGGCGACCAGCCCCTCGCCGTTTATAATGTGAACATGTAGCCCTCACCCTTAATCCCTCTCCCTCAGGGAGAGGGAAATTGTGCTGGCTGCGCGCCGTACCCTCTTCTCTATGAGGGAGAAGGGGTTGGGGATGAGGGCCGACAGGAGGAATTGCGGGATGGATCGTACGGTACCCAAGACAGGCAGCGAAGAAATCGAGCTGTACATGCGCACGTACTACTCGCTGCTGCGCTCGACTCACGACATTCAGATTGAAACGCTGGTCGAGGCGCATAAGGCGATGGATTCGTCGCTGCATGTGGGGGCGCGGCTGCCCAAACCGGACGTGTCGGCGTTGGTTTACGCCAGCCTGCGCCTGCCGGCCGTGATGCCGCAGGTGACGACCGTGCTGCTGGGGCAGGTCGAGAAGCTGTTTGCCGATGCGGGCTATCCGGTGCGCGACTGGGAGCGGGTGGCTGCGCCGGGCCGCCGCCGCCGGATGCACTTCGACGGCGATCACACGCTGGCCATGTTCATCGCCAGCCGGTCGGACATTGACGACCTGATCCCGATGCTGACGGCCTACCAGATCGAGTGGAACAAGCTGCACCTGCTGCTCAACAGCGAAGCGGTGCGCCTCTTCCTCGTTCAGAACGAGGGCGAAGCGCGGCCGCTTACCGACGCCGAGCGCGCGATGCTGGCGGCGGCCCTGCAACTGGAGCTTGACGACCTGCGCCGGCTGGAAACGGTATGGGGTGAGCATTTCGTGCCCACGCTGGCGCTGATTGCCGCCAGGCGCAAGCAGTTCACGCTGCGCCAGGTGGCGGGGTCGCTGGCCGATTACCGGCGCGGCACGGCCTACTGGTGGGATGACGTGACCGAGCAGTTGGCCCATCACGCTCAGTGGCCGGTAGACCTGCGCGACCGTCCCGTCTACTTCGTCTCCAGCAACACGCACTCGCTGATCAACCTGCTCTCCGGCTTCGCCATGCGCGAAGAAGCAGCCATCGTGAGCTATATCGAGGCGCAGGGCCACGAGGCGCTGCTCGATGAATACCGCGTGCTGACGGGAAAAGGCGACCAGCACCGCGCCAATTTCCTCTACTACGCGCTGCGCGATTACGTGCGCCACGGCGACCCCGGCGCGCGCCACCGCCGCTTGCAGGACGAGCGCGACCTCGGCATCAGCCGCATCACCAGCCGGCACGGGTCGGATTTGGAGACGCAGGTGATTGACCTGCGCCACCTGCGCCGCGACTGGCTCGACCCGCGCCTGGAACCGCTCTTCGACCCCGTGCTGGCCGAAAGCGACGCCGTGATCGTTAACGTGGATTATCCGCTGGGGCTGGCGGCCTATGAGCTGCTCAACCGCGTGACGGAGAACGTCGAACGGCTGCTGGGCGTATACGTGATGGGCAAGGCGGCCACGCTCAACGGGCGCATCGGCGATGTGATGGTCGCCAGCATCGTTCACGACGAGCATTCATCGAACACCTACCTGTTCAACAACTGCTTCAGCGGCGAGGACGTGGCCCCGTTCATGACCTACGGCATGGTGCTGGACAACCAGAAGGCGATCAGCGCGCCGGGCACGTTCCTGCAGAACCCGCGCTACATGGACGTGTTCTACCGCGAGGGCTACACCATCATCGAGATGGAGGCCGGGCCGTACCTGAGCGCGATCTACGAGGCGGTGCGCCCGAAACGCCACCCGCAGAACGAGATCGTCACGCTGCTTTCGACGCCGTTCGACCTCGGCTTTCTGCACTACGCATCGGATACCCCGTTCCGGCGTGGGCACAACCTGGGCGCGGGCAGCCTGGACTACCGGGGCATCGCGCCGACCTACGCGACGGCGATTGCCATTTTGCAGCGCATCTTCCGGCGCGAGACCGAGCGGCTGCGGGCCGGGGCGTAGGGAAGAGATTCACCGCCGAGGCGCAGAGGACACAGAGGACGAAAAGGAAACCTCACCCCCCGGCCCTACACCCCTCACCCCCTGCCCCTCTCCCACGCAGCCCGCGTAGACACAGGGCATCGCGGGGAGAGGGGAGAAGGGCGCTGGAGGGCGGCGGGGACGCTGATGACTACGGCTGCGATTACTCCTCCGGGCCGGTATGGTACGCTACGACGGCAAGATACCGGGATGGCGTCACGATCTGTATCTCGTGATAGTGCTCCAGCGTGAGCAAGGGATGATCTCCGCTGACGATATAGCGCGCTCCACCGCCAACGGCACACTCAATAAACTTCAGGTCGTCAGGGTCTTCGATAGGGCAATCGGTGACCGGGGACGGCGTGACCACGCGTGCTAACTGAACGTAGCGCCGCACGAACGCGCCGGGATCAGCGCCGGACTTCTGAAGGTACTTCGTGAACTTTGGGCGCAGAAGCGTCGCTTCGACTTCGGCGAGGATTTCAACCGTTATGAGCAGGAGGCTCTGCTCATCTCGTGCCGTCTCCAGAATTGCGAGGGGTGTTCGCAAGCAGCGCCGATACGAACACATTGGTGTCGAGCACAACTGGAATCACAATTCGGGATTGGAGGACACTGCGCCACGCGGTGCTGCTTCTGACCGCATCTGGTCAATTTCCGCTTCCACCAGGCGCATGATGTCGTCGTCTGACAGCCTGGCAAGGTCATCAGCTGCTGCTTCGCGGACGCCGGCAGCACTCGTGCTGAACTGCTCCCACGACTCTTCACGGCGTAGTTCGCGCTCCAGTATCGCTGCAATCCGCTCGTTGTTGAGAATACCGGCAGCGCGCGCTTCTGCGACTAACGCTTCGGGCAAGTCAACGGTGATTTGAACGTTCATTGACGTGCAACCCCTTCACTGATTTCTTCAGCATACCGGGAAAGCGTGAGGGCAGTATGTGACCGTGCGGTTTCAGGGAGTGGAGAACCAGGCGGGCATGACCGTTGCGCCGCTGGCCGGCAAAACCTCACCCCCCAACCCCCTGTCCATGCCGATCCGGCCCGAAACGCCGTGCGCAAACTGGAGAGGGGGAGAACTACCCGCCGCCCGGTTTTGCTCCCCCTCTCGCTTTTCGGAGAGGGGGCAGGGGGTGAGGTTTCCTTTGCGTCCATCCGTTCCCCCACGCACCGCCCGCCTGCACTAAGATGACACCGCGCCGGAATGCCGGGCCGGGCCGTCCAGTACTCGAAACCACGTCTCCCTGGGCCAACTGTCCGCAATTCTGTCCCGATGTCCCGTACATTCTTCCCTCAAGTGTCTGTCCCGATGTTTAGATTCTGTCCGGTTGTCCCGGTTGTAACAGGTACACTAACTGTCAGACGCTTTTCTCCCCCTCTCGCTTTTCGGAGAAGGGGCAGGGGTGAGGTTGCTTTGGCCTGCCCGCCTCTGAACCTTCCGCCCCTCCCGCGCTATAATCAGCGGGAAATCCAGAAGGCGGGATGAGAAGCATGAGCAAGCGCGAGACGGTGGTGATTGGCAGGAACGCCCAGCGCATTGATGCGGTCGCCAAAGTGACCGGCGCCGCGCCCTATCCGGGCGATGTGGACATGCCGGGCCAGTTGTGGATGAAGATCAAGTACAGCGACCGCGCCCATGCCCGCGTGCGGAGCGTGGATACGAGCGCCGCTGAAGCGCTGCCCGGCGTCGTGCGCATCTTCACCAGCCGCGACGTGCCGGTCAACGAATACGGTCTGGTCGTCAAGGATCAGCCGGTGCTGGTGGGGCCAGGCGGCGACAAACCGGGCACGGACGTCGCTCGCTGCTACATGGATAATATCGCGCTGGTGGTGGCCGAAAGCGACGCCATCGCCGCGCAGGCGCTCAAGCTAATCGCCGTGGAGTACGAGGACCTGCCGCCCGTCTTCAGCCCGGCCGAAGCGATGGCCGAAGGCGCGCCGCAGCTTCACCCGAACAACCCGGGCAACATTCAGTCGCACTTCCGCATCCGCAAGGGCGATATGCAGGCTGGTTGGGATGCCGCCGATATCGTCATCGAAGGCGAGTTCCAAACCGGCTACCAGGAGCACGCCTATTTGCAGCCGGAGGCCGGGCTGGGCTACATAGACGAGGCGGGCCGCGTGACGGTGCTGACGGCCGGGCAGTGGGTGCATGAAGACCAATACCTGATCGCCCACGCGCTCGATATCCCGGAAGACCAGGTGCGCGTGATTTACCCGGCGATTGGCGGCGCGTTCGGCGGGCGCGAGGATATGTCCGTCCAGATCGTGCTGGGGCTGGCAGTCTGGTATCTGAGGCGGCCGATCAAAATCGTCTGGAGCCGCGAGGAATCGATCAAGTCGCACCACAAACGCCACCCGATCTCGATTCGTATGAGGTGGGGCGCAACCAGCGACGGCAAGCTCACCGCCCTCGAAGCGACGGTCATCGGCGACGCCGGAGGCTACAACTACACGTCGAACAAGGTGCTGGCCAACACGCACATGATGGTGGCCGGGCCGTACGCGGTGCCGAACGCCCACGTGGATACCTACGCGGTGTACACCAATAACATCCCCACCGGCGCGTTTCGCGGGTTCGGCGCGCCGCAGGCCAATTTTGCCGCTGAGAGTATGATGAGCAGGCTGGCCGACGCGCTGAAGATTGACCCGGTCACGATACGCCTGCGCAACTGCCTGCGCGACGGCAGCATCACGGTCGTTGGCACGCCGCTGCCGCTGGGTGTCAGCATCGCCGAAGTCGTCGAGGCCTGCGCCCGTGAGAGCGGCTGGACGCAGCACGGCGATGAATGGCAGCGCCCGGCGGTTACGCAGCCGGCCGACCCGGCGAAACGGCGCGGTATCGGCTTTGCGGCGGGTTACAAGAACGTCGGCTACAGCTTCGGCTTCCCCGAACAAACCTGGGCGACGGTCGAGTTGTACGGCAAGGCCGAGATCGAGCAGGTCATCGTGCGCCACGGCGCGGCCGAAGTCGGGCAGGGCACGCATACGGTGATCGTGCAGATGACGGCCGAAGCGGCGGGCGTGCCGATGGAGAAAGTGCGGCTGATTTCGATGGACACGGCCGAAACGCAAACGCCGGGCAGCGTGTCGGCCTCGCGCATGACGTTTATGGCGGGCAACGCGGTGAAGGGCGCGGCTGAACAGGCGCTCGAAAAATGGGCGTTGGAAGAACGCCCGGCCATCGCCACCTACCAGTACCGCCCGCCGCGCACGACGCCCTACGACCCGCTGACGGGCAAGAGCGAGCCGAACTTCGCCTATGGCTATGTGGCAGAACTGGCCGAGGTCGAGGTGGATATCGAAACCGGCC
>JAEURB010000161.1 GCA_016788435.1 Anaerolineae bacterium
CACCAGCGCCACCGCATCGCCAGCGCGGCGCGGAGCCATGCGCGCCGGAATCGGGTGACCCGTTACCTTGCGCGCCGCTTCGATGACTTCCATCACGCTGTAGCCCCGCCCGCTGCCCAGGTTATAGGCGCGGCTCGGGCCTTCCTTCAGCGCTTCGAGCGCCAGAATATGCGCGTCGGCCAGGTCAATGACGTGGATATAATCGCGGATGGCCGTTCCGTCTGGCGTTGGATAATCATCACCGAACACATCCACGTATTCGCGCTGGCCCATTGCCACCTGAAGCACCAGCGGGATCAGATGCGTTTCGGGGTGGTGATCCTCACCGATATGGCCGTTCGGGTGCGCCCCGCTGGCATTGAAGTAGCGCAGCGCGCAGTAGCGCAGGCCGTAAATGCGGTCCATCCAGTAGAGCAGGCGCTCGGCATAGGCCTTGGTTTCGCCGTACACGCTGCCGGGGATGATCGGCTCGTCCTCGTTGATCGGAATGCGCGTAGGTTGGTCGAACAGGTTGGCCGTTGAAGACAGAATGAAGCGCGGTACTTCGTGCTCGACCGCCGCCTCGATCAGGTTTTCGGCCGCGTGAACGTTGTCTCGCAGATAGAGAAACGGATTCTGCATACTCTCGCCCACCTGAATGCGCGAGGCGAAGTGCAGAATGCCATCGAAGCTGTAGCGGCTGAAGACTGCGCGAACGGACGCCGCATCCAGCAGGTCACCTTCGATCAGATGCGCGTGGGCATTGAGCGCCGCACGGTGTCCCGCCTGGAAATTGTCGAACACGACCACGTCATAGCCCCGTTCGACCAACTGTTCAACCACATGGCTGCCGATGTAACCAGCGCCACCCGTTACAAGAATGCTCATGACCGATCTCCCTGGCCGGCGCCGGCAGCCGGCGGCGCGTTTGGTTCAGGCCGGGCGAGTCCCGGCAGGACTTTTTCCAGATTCTGAAGATACAGCGTTTGGCTGGGGCCCGAAATCTTCAACTGCATCATGTCCACTTCGCGCTTAAGAGCCAGCAGGATTCGCTCCTGTTCGGCGCGGAACTCAGACATATCCACGATCAGCAGGTAGGCGCGCACGAGCACTTCAAGCGATTGCGCCCCGATGTTGACGAAATGAACCTGCACCGAATTGACTTCGACCGCCGGGAAGCGCAGCAGCACCTCGCGCAGGCGAACAAGCAGGCTTTCCAGATCTTCGGGCGCGGTGGTGTTGGTGATGCCGAAGGTCACGTTGATTAAGCGTTTGCCCAGCCGTGACCAGTTGACGACCGAAGCTGACGCCATTTTGCTGTTCGGCACCATCACCAGCGACTGATCGAGCTGGCGCACCCGCGTTGAACGCAGGCGCACTTCCTCGACCGTGCCCTCGCAATCCGGCGTCTTCACCCACTCGCCTACCACAAACGGCCGGTCAGCCATGATAACGACGAAGCCGAACATGTTGGCGATGGTATCCTGGGCAGCCAGCGAGACAGCGAGACCGGCGATGCCGAGACCGGCGATCAGCGCGCCGACATCCACGTCCCACGCCTGCAGCACAAACAACGCCCCGATGCCAAAGGTAAGCAGCTTCAGCACCGTCTTCAGAAACGGCAGTAGGCCATCGTCAATATTGAAGCCCGTTACCCGCCGCAGTTGGGAAGAGGTGAAAAAGAAGAAGCCGATCAGGCCATTGACGAGCAGGACAATGGAGATGATGAGCAGCGTCGCAGCCGTGCTGCGCAGCAGCGCTTCGAAGCTGTCGGCCATCTCCAGAATGACGACCGCGAGCATTAACACCACCGCGCCGAGCAGGAAGCGTTTGGGGAGGCGCGTCAGCACATTCACCACACGGTCGGGGTCGGAATAGCCGCTGCGGCGCAGCAGGCGGCGGATCGGCGTGGTGAGCAGTCGTGTGACGATGCGAACGAACAGCCAGAGAATCAGCAGGGCGAGGACGAGGATTAGAATCCGCGCCAGCGCTTCGCGCAACGTCCACGGCAGAAAGTCCATACCGGCAGTGCCCTCCTCGTACCTGCTGCCTCGCGAGCGTGTTTGAAAAAGCCCTCGTCCCCTAGCCCTTCTCCCAAGTGGAGAAGGGGGAATTACATCCCGTCGCGCGCCTTCCCTTTCCAGTTGGGAGAGGGACTGAGGTGAGAGCCATTAACGCACATTTCAAAGACGCGCTAGCGAGCGCCCACATACCAGTCAATCGTGCGCCGCAGGCCGGCCTCGAAAGTCGTACTGGACTTGAAGCCGAACTCCGCTTCCGCGCGTGAGGTATCCAGTTTGCGGCGCGGCTGACCATCCGGCTTGGTGGCATCCCAGACGATTTCGCCCGTGAAGCCCACCATCTCGCGGATCATGTTGGTCAAGTCGCGGATGCTGATCTCGAAGGCCGAGCCTAAATTGACGGGGTCGGACTTCTCGTAGCGCTCGGCCGCCAGCACGATACCCTCGGCCGCATCGTCCACATAGAGGAACTCGCGGGTGGCCACGCCGGTTCCCCACGCCACGACCTCGGAATTACCGTGCTCCTTCGCCTCGATGAACTTGCGGATGAGCGCGGGGATGACATGCGACGAGCGCGGGTCGAAGTTATCGCCGGGGCCATACAGGTTGGTAGGCAGCAGGTAGATGCTGTCGAAACCGTATTGCTGACGGTAGGCCTGCCCCTGCACGAGCAGCATCTTCTTGGCGAGGCCATAAGGCGCGTTGGTTTCCTCGGGGTAGCCATTCCAGATTTCGTCCTCGTGGAACGGCACCGGCGTGAACTTGGGGTAGGCGCAGACCGTGCCGATGGTGACGAACTTGCGAACGCCCGCCCGCCACGCTTCGTGCAATAGCTGCGTGCCCATCATCAGGTTGTCGTAGAGGAACTCGGCGGGGTGTTCGCGGTTCGCGCCGATACCGCCCACGACCGCCGCCATGTGGATAATCACATCCGGTTTGGCGTCATTCAGCAGGCGCAATACGGCATCATGGTCGCGCAGGTCGTAGCTGGCGCTGCGCGGCACGATGATGTCACGCGCGCCGCGCGCCCGCATCGAGCTTACGACGGCGCTGCCCAGAAAGCCTGAGCCGCCCGTGACCACAAATCGGTTGTCCGTCCAGAACGTCATATGCGCCTCTCCAGCGGGCCAGCCTGTGCCGGGAAATCAATCCTGTAAGTGTAGCCGCCTGCCCGCATGCCTTTCAAGCATCAGCCGGGAAGCCGCGCAGCATCCACCCGGAACCCCGCCGGACAGCACGCGGC
>JAEURB010000180.1 GCA_016788435.1 Anaerolineae bacterium
CAGCGCGATGATCATGAGGAAACTAACAAGGAACTGAGAACGGGAAGCGGGTCGCATGAGGACTGCCTTTCATTGACTCGTAAACGACAAAAAAGAGGCTATCAGGTTTCCTCAAGGGATTTGTCGGGGGTGGCGACCGCCGCGTGTTCGCCGGTGGCGCGGCGTTCGGCGATGGCACGGCGGGTCTGCTCGTGCAGCAGCCGCGCTTCGTGCAGGATCGTGCCGATCAGCGCGCCGGTCTGCTCGTTGTAATTGGTGAGGGTATCGGTGATGCGCCGTTCGAGGTAGGTGTTGGCGAAGGTCTGTTCTTCGGAGCGCTTCTCGTCCATCGCCGCCAGCTGCTTGAACGCTTGGTTGATGGTCTCGGCTTGGGTGGTCGCGAGCTTTTCAATAGCCGACGAGTTGAGCTTAGCCGAATCACGCTGCGCCGAAGCCATGTTGTCGAGCGAGCTGGCGAGCATATCGATTTTATTAATCGAGGTGATGACGGTGTCGAGCGCTTTGCTGGCCTGCTCGTCGCTGGCCTTCTGCGACTCGGCTGCCGTCTTGTTCTGCACCGCCAGCATGCGCACGGCGTACAGCAGCACCAGCAGCGCGATCACGAGGATGATCTTCTCGATGCTCTGGCTGAAGACGAAATCCGCCAGCCCCTTCAAGTCGTCGATTTGAACCAGTGGTGTCGCCTGCATGAAAACATCCCCTGTACCTGATATTGCTCACAGGGTAGCGCAGGCTGAAATGCCATTTGTTATTTCGGCAGCGTCTCGGCGCGGGCAGCGGTTTGGATCTTCAATTCGTGGCGCAGCAGTTCGATCTGTGCGAGCAGCCCCAGCATGATGCGGCGCTGAGCGCTGAGGGCGAAGGCGAGGTTGATGTCTTCCTCAGTGATGACCTCGCGCGCGATCTTTTCCAGCAGCTGCGCGCGCTTGCTGGCGTCGGCCTGCTTGGCCGCTTCCTTGGCCGCGTCTTCAGCCGCCTGATCGTGGCTCAGCGCGATGATCTGCGCCTGCTTGCGCTGCGCTTCGCTGGCCTCCGGCGCGAAGTCGATGCGGGTGATGGTCTTGCCGTCCGCGCTGGCGACGCCAAAGATCGGGATGCCCGCGTCCAGAATTTTCTGATGCACCTGCGCGACTTGAATGCGTGTCATGATTGCCCCTCTTTATGCCCAGATTTCGCCGATGCCGCCGAGTTGAATATCGCCGCTGCCCGCGTCGCCGAAGATGGTGGCCGATGTGCCGTTGCCTTTTTCGGTCAGCTGCAGGTAGTGCAGCCCGGCAGCCGGTGAGCCGAAGTAGTAGCTCGACCCGTTATTAAAGGCCGATGTGACGCCGGTGGCAGATTTCGGCAGCGCGTGGTTGGTGTTGGTGGCGTCCAGCGCGATGCCGCCGAAGAAGGTTTGTGTGAGACCGGCGAACAGGTGAATCAGGCTGACGGGCAGGCCGGTGACCGCGATCATGAACTGCACGCGGTTGGCGGTGCTGTTGTTCAGGCTGCGCCATGTGGCCGTGCCATATGACCAACTGTCAGTGGTGTCATACACTCGCAGCAGCCGTCGTTCACGGTTGTACAGGTTGGCGACCAAGCGGTTCTTCTCGCTGTCCTCGGTC
>JAEURB010000194.1 GCA_016788435.1 Anaerolineae bacterium
GGCCAACGAGCAGGTGATTGACGGCAAGGACGAGCGCCTCGGCCAGCCGGTCGTGCAGAAGCTGATGACCCAGTGGTTCTTCCGCTACACGCGCTACGCCGACGAGCTGCTCGATTTCAGCCCGCTCGACTGGCCGGAACCGATCCGCATCATGCAGACCAACTGGATCGGCCGCAGCGAAGGCGCGCGCGTCGTTTTCAAGACCGAAGGCGGCCATGCCATCGAAGTCTTCACCACGCGGCCCGATACGCTGTGGGGCGCGACGTTCATGGTGCTTGCCCCCGAACACGACCTGGTGAGCAAGCTGACGACGCCGGAGCAGAAAGCCGCCGTCGAGGCCTATATCGCCGACACCGCCCGCCAGACCGAGATCGAGCGCACCAGCGAGGGGCGCGACAAGACCGGCGTCTTTACCGGCGGCTACGCTATCAACCCGGTGACGAACCAGCGTATCCCCGTTTGGATCGCCGATTACGTGATGATCACCTACGGCACGGGCGCGATCATGGCCGTGCCGAGCGGCGATCAGCGTGACTTCGAGTTCGCGCGCAAGTTCAGGCTGAAGATTGTCCCGGTCGTCCAGCCGGACGGCCAGCCGCCGCTGGATGGCGCGACGATGGCCGAGGCGTGGGCTGGCGCGGGCACAATGATTCACAGCGGCCCGCTGAATGGCCTGGTATGTAACGGCGAGAAGGGACGCAAGAATCCGTCCATCGCCGCCGCAATTGACCACATCGCCAAGCTCGGCGTGGGCCGCGAGTCCATCAACTACCGCCTGCGCGACTGGCTGATCAGCCGCCAGCGCTACTGGGGTTCGCCGATCCCCGTCATCTACCGCGAGGACGGCACGATTGAGACAGTGCCGGACGACCAGCTTCCGGTCGAGCTGCCGCAGGACGTGAAGATGACCGGCACCGGCAATCCGCTGGGCAACCATGCCGCCTTCGTCAACACGGTGGACAGCGAAGGCAAGCCGGCCCGCCGCGAAACCGACACAATGGACACCTTCATGTGCTCGTCGTGGTACTTCCTGCGCTACCTCAGCCCGCACTATGACGCTGCGCCGTTCGACCCCGAAGAAGCGGCCTACTGGCTACCGGTGGATGTGTATACAGGCGGCGCGGAACACGCCACCATGCACCTGCTCTACTCGCGCTGGTTCAACAAGGCGCTGCGCGACCTGGGCGTGTTCGATGATGCGGCGGAGATCATGGCCGCGCATGGCCGCGACCCGGAAACGGCCTTTGACGAGCCGATGAAGCTGCTGCGCAATCAGGGGCAGGTGCTGGGGGCGGAACGGCGCGGCGATTTCGTGATCGCTACCGGCCAGCGCGCGGGCAACAAGCTGATCGCCAGCCGCGTGGAAGTGCTGACGGCCGAGGCGCGCCGTGTGTTCGAAAGCGGCCAGCAGGCGCCGCCAGACGGCGCGGTGGTGGGTGAAATCGTCAAGCGCACCGAGAACATCCTGAACGTGCTCGATTTGACTGACGGCCAACTGCGGCCGGTCGAGGTGAGCGAACGGGCCGAACTGATCATCCCCGGCATCCCCGGCCCGAACAACGTCAATCAGTTCAAGCATCATCTCGACGTGCAGCGCATGTCCAAGAGCAAAGGCAACGTGGTCAACCCGGACGAGCTGGTGGCGCAATACGGCGCGGATACCGTGCGCGCCTATCTGATGTTCGGCTTCGACTGGGGCAAGGGCGGCCCGTGGAACGACGAGCAGATCTCCGGCGTCGTGCGCTGGCTGCATGACGTGTGGGAGATGGTGCTGGCCGGATCGCCCGGCGCAGGCACGAACGAAGGCGCACGGGCTGCCGGGCGCAAGGCACATCAGGCCATCCGCAAGGTGACGGACAGCCTGGAGCATTTCAGCTTTAACACCGCCATCGCCGCGCTGATGACGCTGAGGAACGACCTGCGGGCGCTGCTGCGCGACGGGACATTGGGCGGCGCGGCGTGGAACGAGGCGATGCGCGACATGCTGCTGCTGATGGCCCCGATCACGCCGCATATCGCCGAAGAACTGTGGTCGCGCCGGGGCCTGCCCTACAGCATTCATCAGCAAGCGTGGCCGGCCTATGACGCCGCACGCGCCGCCGAGGACGAGATTACGCTGGTGATCATGAAGAACGGCAAGCCGGTGGATCGCGTGCAGGTGGCGGCTGGTATCGGTGAGGATGAGGCGAAGGCGGCGGCGCTGGCTACAGCTGGGGCGCAGCGCATTTTGAACGGCGGCCAGCCGCAGCGCGTGATCTTCATCCCCGGCCGGGGAACGGTCGAGCCGAAGGTGAATATCGTCGTATAGAGAGAAGTGCTGAGTGCTGAGAAAAGGCCCTCATCCCCCCATCCCCTTCTCCCAAGTGGAGAAGGGGTGAAAAGCCCACGCTGCGGACGCAATTTCCCTCTTTCTGAGGGAGAGGGACAAAGGGTGAGAGCCCTAAAACGGGGTTGGGGGTGGGGTTTGCATCCCCGTGATCCTTGTTGATGAAACGGAGAACCCTTTTGATCAGCATCATTGCGACCGTTTTGAACGAAGGTGAAAGCCTGCGCGGCCTGCTCGACTCGCTGGCGGCGCAAACGCTGCCGCCCGATGAAATCGTAGTGGTGGATGGCGGCAGCACGGATCAAACGCTCGGTGTGCTGGCCGAATACAGCGCGCGCCTGCCGCTGCGTGTGATCGAAGCGCCGGGCAGCGGCATCAGCGCCGGACGCAACCGCGCCATCCGCGAGGCAAAGGGTGACATCATCGCCAGCACCGACGCCGGGGTGATCCTCGTGGCCGGGTGGATCGAGTCATTGGCCGCGCCCCTGCTCGCTGACGAGGCCGTGCAGGTAGTGGGCGGATTCTTCGAGGCCGACCCGCGCACGGTGTTCGAGGCGGCGCTCGGCGCGACCACGCTCCCGCTGGTCGAGGAGGTCAACTCGCACCGCTTTTTGCCCAGCAGCCGCAGCATCGCCTTCCGCCGGAGCGCGTGGGAAGCAGTGGGCGGCTACCCCGAATGGCTCGACTACTGCGAAGACCTGGTGTTCGATTTGCGCCTGAAGCAGAAGGCAGCGAACTGGGCTTTCGCGCCGGGCGCGGTGGCTCACTTCCGGCCGCGCTCGTCGTTGAGCGCCTTCTTCTGGCAGTACTACCGCTACGCGCGCGGCGATGGCAAGGCCGACCTGTGGCGCAAGCGGCACGTCATCCGCTACCTGACCTATTTCGTCGCGCTGCCGGTGCTGCTGGCCGTCATTCTGTTCTGGCCGACGTCGCTGCGTTTCGTCGGGCTGGGGCTGCTGGTGCTAGCGGGTTCGGCCTATCTGCGCGCGCCGTTTCAGCGCCTGCCGGTCGTGCTGGAGAACGCCGCCGAGCGGGGCGTTTTCAAGCTGACGGCCTGGACGTGGATTCAGGCGGTGATCTGGGCGCCGCTGGTGCGCGCCACCGGGGATATCGCGAAGATGGTGGGCTACCCGGCCGGCTGGGCCTGGCGGCTGAAGAACCACCCGCCGGATTGGTGGGGGGACTAGAGAGAGAATCAAAAACCGCCCCGGAAATCCGGGGCGGTTGACTGAGCGGGCGACGGGGCTCGAACCCGTGACATCTTCCTTGGCAAGGAAGCATTCTACCACTGAATTACACCCGCACTTGACCTTAGTGTAGCGAGTTCCGCCCATCCGATCAAGGGGGATTTCTCAGTTTCGGGCTGGCGCGGCATAATTGCGGCGCACGCTGGAGGGGGCCACATGCACGCCGAACTCGACAAGCCGAAACTGCTGGCGCTGATCGCCGCCGAGCGCGATTTCCTCGACCGTACGCTGGCGATACTGACGGACGAGCAAATGACCATGCTGGTCACTGAAGGCGACTGGACGCCCAAGGATATGCTCTGCCACCTCACCCGCTGGCTGAACCGGCTGCTGAGCTGGGCGGCTGATGCTGAAGGCGGCGTGCAACCGGCCATCCCCGAGTCGGGCTACGCCTGGCGCGATATGGATGCCCTGAACGATGTTTACACCGAGCAAGATCGTGATGCGCCGCTGGAGCGCGCCCGCGCTGGATTTGCGGCCGCCCACACGCAGGCCGTCGCGCTGGTCGAGCGGATGAGCGAGAACGGCTTGTTCGTCTCCACCTACGGCGGGCTGCTGCGCGAACCGATTGTTGACCTGGTGGTGGGCTGCACCAACGAGCACTACGCCTATCACGTCAAGAACCTGCGCGAAGCGCTGACGGCGCAGGGGATCGGTTAGCGCGCCCGGCGTGCAACCGTAACCCCGCAATACGATTTATACGCGCCAAAATCAGCGCCGCAAGATTGCCAAAAAGCCCGGCCACCGCCTACGATGGGAAGATGGCACCGACCGGAGCTCAGCCAATGACCGCGCCCGCCCAACCCGCCAACACCCGCCGCCAGGTGCGGCGCGTGCTGATCATCACCCTCGTGCTGAACATCGTTGTATCGGTGAGCAAAATCGCCATCGGCCTGTTCAGCGGATCGCTGGCTATCGTCGCCGACGGCTTTCACTCGCTGCTGGACGGCGTCAATAACATCATCGCCCTGGCCGCCAACTGGCTGGCAGCGCGCCCGCCTGACGCCGACCATCCCTACGGCCATCGCCGCTTCGAAACGCTGGCCGCGCTCGGCATCGGCGTCCTGCTGCTGCTCATGGCCTTCGAGCTGGTCTCCAGCGCCCTCGAGCGCCTTCAAACTGGCGGCGGGAAACCCGACTACACTCCGCTCACCTTCGCCATCATGCTCGCCACGCTCGGCGTCAACCTGTTCGTGGCGTGGTATGAACGGCGCGAAGGGAAGCGCCTGCGCTCAGAACTGCTGATCGCGGATTCGGCGCATACCGCGTCGGACGTTCTCGTGACCATCTCGGTGCTGGTGAGCATGGCGCTCACCCAGCTTGGCCTCGGCTGGGCCGACCCACTGGCGGCACTGATTGTGGTCGGATTGATCGTGCGCACCGCCCTGACCATCCTCAAGCAGACGGGCAGCGTACTAGCCGATGCCGCGCCGATTTCAGCCGATGCGCTGCGCGAGGTGGTCGAGACCGTGCCGGCAGCCGAGCGGATCGTGCGCGTTCGCAGCCGGGGCCCAGCTGATGCTATCCACGTGGATGTGGATGTCGAAGTGCCGGCTGCGACGACTGCCGAGCGCAGCAACGCGATTGCCGGCGCGATCCGCGAGGCCATCGAGGCGAAGTTCGAGGGCATCCAAGAGGTAGAAGTCCACTTTGCGCCGCAGGGCGACAGCGCGGACGACCCCGCCCTGCTGGCCCGGTCGCTGGCCGACCCGCTGGGATTGGCTGTTCACGAGGTGCGCCTGACGCAGCATGATGGGCAGCAGGCACTGGAAATGCACGTCGAGGTGCCGCCCGGAAGCACGCTGGAGGCAGCGCATATGCAGGTGGACGTGCTGGAAAGCGAGCTGCGCCAGGCTATGCCGGATGTCGGCACGATCACCAGCCACATCGAGCCCGCCGCGCCGAGCGAGCCGCCGGTTGAACTGGACGCGGCCAACAGCGCGCAGATGGAGGCCAGGGCGAACAAGCTGCTGACCGAACACTTCCCGCAGGCGGAATGGCATGATGTGCATGTGACAGCCGGTGATGGTGGGCTGGCGCTCACGGCCCACGCAGGTATGACCGCCGACTTGCCGGTGGAAGAGGCGCACCAAACCGCCGAAGACGCCGAAGTGCTGCTGCGAAGCGAGTTTCCGTCACTCACCCGCGTCACGCTGCACACCGAACCAAACGACGCGTAGCATGAGGCTGGCAATCAGGCCGGACCGAGCGCCGCCTGATAGAACGACAGGGCACGCAGCAGCATATCGATCCAGCTTTGGCCCGTCAGGAAGTGACCCTGTCCCGGATAGCTGTAGAGACTCACGTCACGGCCGGAGGCCAGCAAGCCCTCATACAGTCTGAACGACCATTCCGGCGGGGTTTGCGCCAATGACGCTCCATCGTCCGTGCCAATATGGATCTGCACGGGTGCGGTGATCCGGTCGAGTTGGTAGATGGGCGACGATTCGCGCAGGCTTTCGGCATCCAGCGCGGCCGCGTAATAGGCCCCGGCTTCGGCCGCCGTCAGCCCAGCCAGCGATTCAGCCGGGTTGCAGTGAGCGCCGGTTGCTTCCAATTCGCCGGGACGGCAGGCCGGGCCCCAGCGCGCGATCAGGTCGGCATCATCGGCGCTGTTCGGCGCGTACAATACCCCGGCGCGTACGCGAGGGTCTATCGTCAGGACTTTGGCCGCTACGCCGCCGCCCATGCTGTGC
>JAEURB010000197.1 GCA_016788435.1 Anaerolineae bacterium
GCCGCGTCGGGATTGCTGGCGCGCATGCTCTTGATGAAGGCGCTGATGGTGTTGTAATGCTCCTCGGCCGCCTTGTCGTAGCGCAGGTGGCGCGACTGTGCGACCGAGCGCAGGTTCTCAGCGGTCAGGGCGGCGGATTCACCGGCATAAAGTTCGGTGGCCGTTTGCAGCAGGTTCAGTCCCTGCCGCGCATCGCCCGCCGCGAAACTGACCAAAAAGCCCAGCGCGTCCGCGTCGAGGTCCACGCCGAGCGCATCCGCCCCGCGCACGAGGACGGTGTCCACTTCCTCGTCACTGAGCGGATTCAGCACGAACACCCGGCAGCGCGAGAGCAGGGCGGGGATGACTTCGAAGCTCGGGTTTTCGGTCGTCGCGCCGATCAGGATCAGCGTGCCGTCCTCGACGTAGGGCAGCAGAAAGTCTTGCTGGGCCTTGTTGAAGCGGTGAATCTCATCGAGGAACAGCACGGGCGCGCCGGATGGAGCAGGGGCGGGTGAGGGTGTAGGCTGCGCCGCGCTGAACAGATCGCGCTGGGCCGGAGCGGCGGCGCGTTCCCTGCGCGTGGCTTCGACGATCTTGCGGATTTCGTCCTTGCCAGCCGAAACCGCCGACAGCTCATAGAACTGGCGGCCTGTTTGCCGGGCCAGAATGCGCGCCAGTGTGGTCTTACCGACGCCGGGCGGCCCCCAGAAGAGCATCGAGAAGACGCGGTTGGCGGCAATCGCCTGTGCCAGCGGCCCGCCGGGGCCGACCAGATGCGCCTGCCCGACGAAATCATCGAGCGACTCCGGGCGGATGCGGTCGGCGAGCGGACGGGAGGGGCGGGCGGACATGGCGGGCTTCTTTCTGCGCGGCAGCAGGAGCGGCATATCCCGCGATTATAACGCCGAGCCACAGGCCGGGCTTTGCGGTGCTAGCCTACGCTTCGCATGCATGACGCGATTCTGAAATGCAGCCTGCTGGCCCGGGTGAAGGAAAATGGCGACCCGGCCAATATTCCTCTCACTATCGTCGCGTATGGTCTGCTGTTGAAGGGCCCGCTTCCCACACTCCGTCTACGTGTACGAGCCGGAACTGATCACGGCCGTCCCTGTTGTTAGCAAGCCTGTGAAAGGGCGAACAACCGAACAGAATCAAAATAGCGAACACGGACTGAGGGAAGAAGTTGGCGAACAACCGAACAAAACAGCGGACAACAGGCACCGCTCGCAGCAGATCAGTACTGTTCCAGCATAGCTCAGACGGGCGGTTTAAAGGTGAATGCCCGGTGGAACAGAGTGACGCAAATAAGGTGCTGCCAGAGGGTTGATGGCCAGAGGATATTGTCTGAGGCTCATCCTGATTTTTCGTGCCGGAGAAGATAGGGCGCGGTCGGCGAAGCTGGATTGCCTGCTACGTCGTCCGGCGTTCCCTCGGCGACCAGATAACCGCCTGCAGCGCCGCCTTCTGGCCCCAGTTCGATGACCCAGCCGGCGGCGCGGATGAGTTCGGTGCTATGCTCAATAACCAGTACGGTATGCCCGGCGTCTACCAGTCGCTGCAGCACGGCCAGCAAGCGAGTTACATCGTCCGGGTGCAAGCCGGTCGTCGGCTCATCGAGCAGGTAGAGTATGTGGCCACGTGCGCTACGGCCAAGTTCCTTCGCCAGCTTGACGCGCTGCGCCTCGCCGCCCGAGAGCATCGTCGCGGGCTGGCCGAGCTTCAGATAGCCCAAACCCACGTCCACCATCACCTGCAGCTTGCGGGCTACCGAAGGCACATCCTGAAAGTGAGCGAGCGCCTCCTCGATGGTCAGGTCGAGGACTTCGGCGATATCGAGGCCGCGAACCTTCACGTTCAGAATGCCCGGCTTGAAGCGCCGCCCCTGGCAGACGGGGCAGCGCACTTCGACATCCGGGAGAATCTGCATATTCACTGTCAGCACGCCCGCACCTTCGCAGCGTTCGCAGCGGCCGCCGGGCGTGTTGAACGAGAAGGCGCTCGTTTTGAGGTCGCGGGCCTCAGGCTGGCTGGCGAAAGTCTGGCGGATAGCCGTGAACACGCCGGTGTAGGTGGCGGCGTTCGAGCGCGGCGTGCGGCCAATGGCCGCCTGGTCAATCAGGATGGCATCGTCCACAAACTCCCAGCCGGAGATGCCGTCGTGCGGCTCAATCGGCTCGTTCCCGCCGTGGAAGCGGCGTTCGGCGGCGCGGCCAAGGGTATCGAGAATCAGCGACGACTTGCCGGAGCCAGACACGCCGATGACGGCGATCAGCTTGCCGAGCGGAAGTTGGACGGTCACGTTCTTGAGGTTGTGGCCGCGTGCGCCATGGATCGTGAGTGCCTGGCCGTTCCCATCGCGCCGTGTGGCAGGTATGGGCACGGACTTCGCGCCAGACAGGTACTGACCGGTGATTGAGGTGGGGGTCTGGCGTACCTCGTCCGGCGTGCCAGCCGCCACGACTCGCCCGCCGTGCTGCCCCGCGCCCGGCCCCATGTCAATCAGCGTGCCGGCGGCGCGCATCACGTCGAGGTCATGCTCAACGACCAGCACCGTGTTGCCGAGGTCGCGGATACGGCGCAGCACCTGTATCAGCATGGCGGTATCACGCGGGTGCATGCCGATGGTCGGTTCATCGAGAACGTAGAGGACGCCGGTGAGGCTGGAGCCGAGCAGGGCGGCCAGCTTCAGCCGCTGCGTTTCGCCGCCGGAGAGGGTGGGCGTCGAACGGGCCAAATCGAGATAGCCGAGCCCGACTTCGAGCAGGCGGCCGATGTGCGCCTGCAACTCGTCAATGATGGCGCTGGCGACGCGCTGCGATTCGCCCGTTACCTGGTTGCTGAGTGCATCCAGCCAGGTGTTGAGTTCAGTGAGGGGCAGCGTCGAAGTTTCGACGATGGTGCGGCCAGCCACCGTCACACTCCGGCTTTCCGGGCGCAGGCGTGTACCACCGCAATCCGGGCACGGCCCTTCGATGAGCATTGCCCCCAGCTTCGCCCGATGCGAGGGGTTGTCGCTTTCCGAGTAGCGGCGGATCAGGTTGGGGATGATGCCCTCGAAGCGCCCCTTGCTGACGGTTTCCGGGGGTTCGATTTCGTGAACGTGGCGCAGGAAGCGCTGGTCGGCGCAGCCGTACAGCAGCAGGCTCATCGCCGCCTCGCCCCATTCGCCGAGTGGCTGGGTAGCGTCGAAGTCGAATCTATAGTGACGGCTGGCCGCCTGCAGAGTTTGCGTGTACCAGCGGGACATGGTGGCTTCCCACGGGCGAACGCCGCCTTGTTCAAGGGTCAGGCGGGCGTCAAGAATCGTCTCCAGGTCGCCGGTATGAACGACGCCAATGCCGGTACAGGTGGGGCAAGCGCCCTGCGGCTTGTTGAACGAGAAGTGGGCCATGCCGAGATTGGGTACAGCGAGGCCGCACGACGGGCAGGGGTAGGTCGTTTCGAGGTCAAGGTCGTCATCGGCTTCTGCGCCGACCTCGAAATCCGGCGGGATGGCCGCACCGCAGTTCAGGCATTTGCGGTCGCCACTCCGGGCGTAGAGCACGCGCAGGTAGGTATAGATCTCGCTGG
>JAEURB010000205.1 GCA_016788435.1 Anaerolineae bacterium
TGATATCCCCTGTTATCCCAACCTTGGGATATATCTGGGAAATCGGGCCGGGATTGATGCAGTTTGGGATTGATTTTCCCGGCACGCCGCAGATCACCCCTCACATGCAGCCCCGTACAGCCAGGCGCGCAGGCCGCCCGGTGCCAGGCCGCCCAGCGTGCGCGGCTGCTGCAGGTAAACGCTGATGGCCGCCGGTGCGCTGAAGAACTCGCGGGCCGTCGCACCACAGGGGAAAGCGGAATGCAGCACCAGCGTGCCACCTTGAAATGCGGAAGCCAGCACCCGGCTGTGCCCGCCCGCAGCGCCAAAGCCGGCTCGATAATTCACGACCCCTACCGCATCGCCCGCTTCGTCTGGTGGGCCGAGTGCCAGCCAGTAGCTCGCCGTGGGAAGCGCCGTCCACACGTGCACGCCCTCGATCTGGTGATAGACCGGGTAGCCAACCCACGCATAGCCGCCAGCCGGCGCATCACCGCCGCGAATGGCCGCTGGTGCGTCCGGCTTCCACAGCCAACTGACGTAGGGGGACGGCATTTCTGAAACGTCAATCGCGCCGATCCAGGGGTGCTGACGCAGGCGGTCAATCGTCTCCTGAAAGCTTGTGACGCCCGGCACAATGCCGTACCAGCACGGCCCTGAAATGCCCTCGCAGCCCTCGTGCAGCAGCTGCTCGACCAGTGGATCAGGCGCGGCCGGTGCGGCCAGCACTGTCCCCAGCGCCCCGGCGCACACGATGAGCAGCGGCACAACAGTGAGCGCAACGAGGCGCAGCACGCGCTACTCCAGCGATCCCTTCTGGCGGGCGAGCGCTTCGTAATCGGCAAAAACGGCCTCTGCCGAAGCATTGCCGCCGCAGATGACCGCCACCGGATGCTCGAACGCGCTCAGGTCAATCGCGCCGGTTTGCAGCGCCGCGATGACCGCCGCGCCGCTTGGCTCGACGAGCTGGTTGTATTCCAGCCACAGCCAGCGCATCGCCTCGATCATCGCGCCGTCAGGTACCAGCGCAATCGAGTCCACGTACTGCTGCGTCAGCGACAGCACATGCTCGCCCACGCCGCGCAGGGCCAGCGTATCGGCAATCGTACGCACTTCCTCCAGCGCGACGACCTGCTTCGCTTCGAGTGAGCAGGTCATACTCGCCGCGCCCACCGGCTCGACGCCGAGGATGTGCACATCGGGCTTGAGCGCCTTGAGCGCCGCCGCCGAGCCACCGATCAGCCCGCCGCCGCCAATCGCGATCAGCACGCAGTCGGTTTCCGGCGCATCCTCCAGAATCTCCAGCCCCAGCGTACTCTGCCCCTCAATCGTCGGTTCAGCCTCGAACGGATGGATATACGGCATCCCCTCAGCAGCCGCGAAGGCGGTTGCTTCGGCGTGCGCATCATCCCAACTACGGCCGAAGCGCACGACGCGCGCGCCCCACCGCTCCACCCGGGCGACACGGTCGGCTGTGGCTTCCTCCGGCAGATAGACGACGGCCGGAATCTGCATGACTTGAGCGGCGTAGGCCAGCGCAATGCCGTGATTGCCGCCCGAGGCCGCCACTACGCCCCGCTCGCGCCGCTCCGTGCCCAGCCCAATCAGCGTGTTGAAGACGCCGCGCGCCTTGAACGAACCGGTGACTTGCAGGTTCTCCAGCTTCAGGCGCAGGTTCGGGTGAAACTCGCTGCGCAGCGCAGGTGGCGGCGCGAGGGGCGTGTGGCGGATATAAGGGCGAATGCGCTCATGCGCTCGCAGCATCACATCAAGTGGAAGGGTGAACATGCGCCTGTGCCTTCGGTTCGATCCGATTGTTTCCGAGCATAGCGCCGTGCCGTAACTTGCGCTATGTCCTTTTCATCACTGTGCATGACAGCGGGATGGACGGGTTTTTGCGCCTCATCCTTCCCTCATGCAGTGAACAGTGTTTTCCATCTGGTCGTGCTGGGTCAATCGCTGACTGGGGCGCGTTTGCAAAGGCCCTCATCCCCCCAGCCCCTTGTATCTTGAGGTAGGCTCGATACATGGGAGTGTAGAAAGCCGCGGCAGGAGAGGCGAGATATTGACTGGCCCCTGAGGGCTATGCATTACCCACAAGTCAAGCGAGAGGTGTGTTCGCGTGCCGCCTGAGGCCGAAGCCGGCTTCAACAAGGGTGCTTTAGCCCCCTTGTGCCCGGCAATCGGCTGAAGCCCCCTTCAGGGGTCGCAGCTATAGCCTGACGGCTTCAGCCTCAGGCGCTGGGACGCCATTCACCCCCGCCATGCTCAGTCCATATGCTCACTACTCCCCTCAAACTGCGGGCTAATTTCACTCTCCCTCAGGAAGGGGGATTAAGGGTGAGGGCCGCAAATGAGCAGATCGATCACATCGCAAACACAGCCTAATTGATTCCGAACGCCTCGGCCACCGCCGCATACGTCACGCGGCCGCCGTGAATGTTGAGGCCCTTGGCGAGGCCGGGGTCACGGGCGAACGCTTCACCGATGCCCAGATTAGCCAGCCTGAGCGCGTAGCGCAGCGTGGCGTTCGACAGCGCGAAGCTGCTGGTGCGCGGCACCGCCCCCGGCATATTCGATACACCGTAGTGCAGCACGCCATCCACCAGATAGGTCGGGTCGGAGTGGGTGGTGGCATGTGTCGTCTCCACACAGCCGCCCTGGTCCACCGCCACGTCCACGATCACGCTGTTGGGCGGCATCAGACCGAGCATGTCGCGGGTGACGAGACGGGGCGCGCGCGCGCCTGTCACCAGCACCGCGCCAATCACGGCATCGGCTGTCATCAGCGCCTCGCGGATGTTCGCCTCATTGGAATGCAGCGTGATCAGGCGGCTGTGCATCACCTCATCCAGATAGCGCAGGCGCTCGGTGTTAACGTCGAGCAGCGTCACCTGAGCGCCCATGCCGAGCGCGATTTGCGTGGCGTTCGTGCCCACCGTGCCCGCGCCGATCACGGCGACGTGGGCCGGCCGCGTGCCAGGCACCCCGCCCATCAGAATGCCACGCCCGCCTTCTGGCCGCTGGAGGTAATGCGCCGCGATTTGTGTCGCCATGCGCCCGGCCACTTCGCTCATCGGTTGAAGCAGCGGCAGGTGTCCGTCAGGATCCTCGACCGTTTCGTAGGCGATGCCAGTCACGCCGCTCGCCATCATCGCCCGCGTTAGCGACTCGCTGGCCGCCAGATGCAGATAGGTGAAGAGGATGAGATCCGGCCGCAGTAGGGGATACTCCGACGGCAGCGGCTCTTTGACCTTGAGCACCATCTGGGCGCGCCCCCAAACCTCCGCCGCCGCTTCGAGGACTTGCGCGCCGGCCGCCTCGTACTCGGCGTCGGTGAAGCCGCTGCCCGCTCCGGCTCCGCGTTCGATCAGCACGGTATGGCCGTTGCGGACAAGTTCGCGTGCGCCGCCCGGCGGCAGGGACGTGCGAAATTCGTTGTCCTTAATCTCTTTCGGGATGCCTATGATCATGAGGACCTCTTTTCGGAGAAGGGAGAATAACGAGTTGAAAGTTGAAAGTTGTAAGTAAGAGCAGGAAACGTGAACGACGGCGTCACCTTCATCTGGCAGCGCGGTGGTTCCGGTATTCGACTTTCAATCCATACCTCTCAACTTTCAACTTTTATCTTTCAACTTCCCTTCATTGTACCCAGCACGACGGAAACGTGCGCGTGGGCGGGATGCCAGGGAGTCGGGAAGATCGAGGGGATAGCTTCAACTTGCCATTCAAAACTACCTCACCCCCCAACCCCCTCTCCAGGACGATTTCGAGTTGGGCGCTGTGGTTCATCTGGAGAGGGGGAGCAAAACCGGGCGGCGGGCGGTTCTCCCCCTCTCCAGTTTGCGCACGGCGTTTCGGGTCGGGCGGGCATGGAGAGGGGGTTGGGGGGTGAGGTTTTGTCGGCCAGCGGCGCAACGGTTATACCCACTTGGATCCCCACCCCCGGTTGCCACCTGCCGTTGACGCTCGGCGAGGGCGCGGCTATCCTAGCCCGAAGGTCGCGCATAGCGTCGGCCGGTAAGGGAAACCTCGTGCCTCGATTTCTGCTCGTCTTCCTCGTAGCTGCGCTGCTCCTGCTCGCTGCCTGCGGGAACGCTTCCGATGCGACGCCGGCACCTGCTGATCCGCTGGCGCTGGTCAGCGAGGCGGCGGCGGCCATTCGCGGGGCCGATACCTTCCGCATGATCGTAGATCAATCCGGCCCGGCCTATTTGATTGACACCGACTTTGGCTCGGTCGCGTTCCGGCGGGCGGACGCTCGTTATGCCGCACCCGGCGCGCTGCAGGCGTCGCTGGCGGTGCTGGCCTTCGGCGCGCGCCTCGACGTAGACGTCTTCGCGCAGGGCGCCGATCAGTGGTTCCGCGCCCCGCTGTGGACGGGCGACCAATGGCTGAAAGCGACGTTTGCGCCCGGCTTCAACCCGGAAGTGCTGATCGCGCAGGATGGCGGCTTTCAGGCGGCGGTGGACGCCGCCCGCGACCTGACCGTGGTCGGCGAGACGCAGCTCGAAAGCGGACAGAACGTCATCCACATTCAGGGCCGTGCCGACGGCCCGGCGCTCGATGGCCTTCTGGCTGGCCTGATCGCCATGCAGGGCGAGGTGGTCGTGGATGTCTTCATTGACCGCGATACGCAGTTCCCGGCCCGCTTCGTGCTGACGGAAACCGTCGCGGGCGAGGATGAGCCGCGCATCTGGACGCTCGACATCCTCGATATCAACGCGCCGGTGCAGCTCGACAACCCGGAAGCGACGCCCGAGGCCGCCTCGTGACGGCAGCCGCCAGCACTACCATCAGCCGCCGCCCGTGGCTGATCCTGGCGCTGATCTGCGTGCCGGTCTTCCTTGGCTCGCTCGATCTCACCATCGTCTCGGCCTTCCTCCCCGAAATTATCGTCAAGCTCGAACTGCCCGTGCAGTCGGTGATTGACGATGCCGCCTGGATCGTGACCGGCTATCTGCTGGCCTACACCGTCAGCATGACGTTCATGGGCCGTGTCAGTGATCTGATCGGCCGCCGCGCCGTCTTCATCGCGTGCCTCGTCATCTTCGGCATCGGCTCGCTGATCGTCGCTGAAGTCGCCACCGACGCACGCAGCGGGCTGGCGGGCATCCTCTACAACCTGTCGTTTCGCCTGCAGGGTGAACGCCCCGAGCCCGGTCAGATCGCGCTGCTCACCATCATCATCGGCCGCGTGGTGCAGGCGCTCGGCGCGGGTGCGCTTGTCCCGGTCAGTCTGGCTCTGGTGGGCGATCTGTTCCCGCCGCAGAAGCGCGCCCAGCCGCTCGGCCTGGTCGGCGCGATTGACACGCTCGGCTGGGTGTTGGGCCACCTGTACGGCGGCATTATGGTGGCCTTCTTCGCCGCCAACGCGCAGGGCTTCAGCGACCTGTTCGAAAGTTTGGGCCTGCGCTGGGATGTCCCCGACTGGCGCTGGCTGTTCTGGATCAACATTCCGATCACCATCGCCGCGATTGGGCTGACGTGGTGGGCGCTGCGCGGCGTGAAAAGCGAACGCGCCCAAGGCCGCTTCGACTGGCTGGGGGCGCTGCTCCTCACCGGCGCGCTGGTGCTGCTGATCATCGGGCTGGGCGCGAATGTCGAGATTTCGGCGGCGGCGGTCAGCTTCGACGAGCTGGGCGGCTTCCCGCCCTACGCGCTGCCGGCCCTCATCGGGGCGGTGCTGCTCTTCGCTGGCTTCCTGCTGACCGAGTGGAAGGTGCGCGACCCGTTGTTCGACCTGCGCGTGTTCCGGCGGCGTAACCTGAGCGGCGGCGCACTGGTCAACCTGCTCATCGGCTTCGCGCTGATGATCGGGCTGGTGAGCGTGCCGATCCTCGTCAACATCCGCGCGCCCGATGCCACCGCGCTGGCCGAAGCCGCTCTGCAAGCCGGTATCCTGCTCTCGGCCTTCACCGTGCCGATGGCGCTGGCGGCCGTGCCCGGCGGCTGGATCAGCGCGCGGCTCGGCTACGGGCGGGCGGCGGCGCTGGGACTGGCGCTGGCCGTCACCGGTTTCCTGCTGGTGTGGGCCACCTGGACGCTGGAAACGCCCGATGCGGTTATCGCGCTGCAAATGGCCCTGATCGGCGCGGGCATCGGCCTGACGTTCTCGCCGATCAGCGCGGCCGTCATCAACGCCGCCGACAGCGACCGGCTCGGCTCGGCCTCGGCGCTGGTCATCATCATGCGCCTGCTCGGCATGACGATTGGCGTGGCTTTGCTCACCGCCATCGCTTCGAACCGGCTGGCGGCGCTGGCCTCGGCCGAACTGGGGCAGGCAGTCGTTGACCCCTACGCGGCGATTGACGTCTACGCCCGCCTGACCGTGCAGGTGCTGGCCGAAATCGCGCTGCTGGGCGCGGTCGTGTGCGGCGTGGCGCTCGTCCCGGCGCTGCTCCTCAAGCGGCTGGACAAGTGATGCTGCGAGCGATCATCAGGATACGGTTGACTGGCTAGAGAGTGTTTGAAAATGCACTCACCCTCGGTCCCTCTCCCAAGTGGCTATGCATGACCCACAAGTCAAGCGAGAAGTGTGTTTGCCGCCAGAGGCTGAAGCCGGCTTCAACAAGGGTGCTTTAGCCCCTTGTGCCCGGCAATCGACTGAAGCCCGTTGTTGAAGGCCCCTTCAGGGGTCGCAGCTATAGCCTGACGGCTTCAGCCTCAGGCACTGGAGCGCCATTCACCCTCGCCGTACACAGTTCACAGGTCTCACCATTCCCTCTCAAAATGTGGGTATTGCATAGCCCAGGTGGAGAGGGAAGACAAGTGCGCAACTCCGGTATTTCCCCTTCTCCACTTGGGAGAAGGGGTCAGGGGATGAGGGCCATCGAGCGCGTTCCTCAAATACCCTCTAGCCCTTCAGCAGCGCCTCAACTTCCGCCCGCCCCGGCAAGTCGCGCGGGCCGCCGGAACGAGCGACTTTCAGCGCGCCGACCGCATTGCCCCAGCGCAGAGCTTCGGCCAGTGCCGCGCCCTCGGTCATCGCCGTGATGAAGCCGCCGTTGAAGGCATCGCCCGCGCCGATGGTATTGACGACTGCCGCCGGGAAGCCGGGCGCGTGGATGAGCGTTCCATCCGGCGCGCAGGCGATGGCCCCGCCCGCGCCAATCCGCGCCACCGTCGCCCGCTGGCCGCCGCTCAACATCCGCACCGCCGCCTCGATGGAATCGGTTTTCGCCAGCGGTATCACCTCTTCCACCCCGTTGCCGAAGACGACATCGGAGAGCGCGACGGCCGCTTCCACCGTGGCGCGCACTTCATCGCTCAGCCCCCACAATTCGATGCGCAGGTTCAGGTCAATCGAGGTCGGTACACCGGCCTCCCGTGCCATCGCCAGCCCGGCCAGAATCGTCTCCTTGAGCGGCGAAGCGCGCAGGCACATGCCGGTCGTATGCACCCAGCTTGCGTTCGTCAGCAGGTCATGGTTCAGGTGCGCGGCTTGCATGTGCGTATGTGCGCCACCGGTGGGGGGATAGATCACCAGATAGCGTTCGCCGTCCGGTTCGAGCAGCGCGATGACCTGCGCGGTGGAGGCGTCGGGCAGGATAACCAG
>JAEURB010000258.1 GCA_016788435.1 Anaerolineae bacterium
TTTGCGGCGATGAGCGACGACGAATTGTTGAAGGAACTGCCGGAGATCGGCGTCGTCGCGCGCGTCAACCCGGAAGACAAGATCCGCATGGTGGACCTGCTGCAGAGGCAATCGAATATCGTCGCCATGACCGGAGACGGCGTGAACGATGCTCCGGCGTTGAAGAAGGCCGATATTGGCGTGGCGATGGGTATCACCGGCACCGAAGTGAGCAAGGGCGCGGCGGTGATGATCCTCACCGACGACAATTTCGCCACCATCGTCAAGGCCGTTGAGTTCGGCCGCGCCATCTACGACAACCTGTCGCACTACATCCGGTTCCAGATGACGGCGCTCGTCTCTTTCATCGCCTGCTATCTCGGCGCGGCATTCTTCGTCATCGCCGGGGGCATCCCGTTCTCACCGCTGGTCATTCTGTGGGTCAACTTCCTGATCCAGGTGCCCATCGCTATTGCACTGGGCTTCGACAAGCCGCAGGGCGACCTGATGGAACGGAAGCCGCGCCCGCTCAGCCAACCGGTGCTATCCCGTTCACAGTGGACGCGCGCCATCTTCATCGGTCTGCTGATGGCCTTTGGCACGCTGCTGCTCGAAGCGGTGTTCGAGCCGAGTGGCGCAGCGGTCGCCGCGACGATGGCCTTCGTCGTCTTCTCGCTGTTCAACGTGACAATCGGTTTGGCGGCACGGAGTGACACGAAAACGGTGTTCAGCGCCGATAATCTGGCCGACCGGCGGCAACTGGGGCTGTATGGGCTGGCGCTGCTGTTAATCCTGCTCCCAACCGAGCTTGGCTTCCTGCAGCGGATGCTCGGCATCACGTCGCTGAACGGCAATCAGTGGCTGCTCTGCATCGGGTTCGCCTTCATCCTGCTGGTGGTTGATGAGATCATCAAGGTGGCCCTTCGGAGCCGCCAGCACGTGGTTTGATTTCATGGGAGTTGACCCGTTCGCTGAGACACCGAGACGCGCGTCTCGTTTCGCCCGGCTCGCAATATCGCGATAAAATCCAACTCGCACAAGTAGCCAGGGGGTTTCAATCATGTGTTGTCTGTTCACCGCGCTGGTATTTCTGGGGCCACGCGCCGTCATCCTGCTCTGGTCGCTGGCTGAACCCGCACGCTGGGCGGCCACCTTCCCGCAATTCATCTGGTCGTTCCTCGGTTTCCTGTTCCTGCCGTGGGTCACACTGATGTACGTCATTGTGTTCCCTGGCGGCATTGAAGGCTTCGACTGGATTTGGCTGGGACTGGCGCTGCTGGCCGATATCGCCTCGTACTCCGGTGGCGCGTACGGCAATCGCAGCTCGATTCCCGGCTACAGCAGCGGCGAATAACTGTCATTCTGTACACATGCGGGCCGCGAGTAGTTTCCGGCCCGCATGAGTGCCGGGTAGTTGCCTTGTGTTCAGAAACCAGCCGAACGGCTGGTTTGACGTTTACCCTCCGGGAGCAATTTTATGGCACGCTTGTACTATGCTGACTCGTATACGCGCCAGTTTCAGGCCCGCATTGTGGAGCGAACTGACGTCGAGGGGAGGCCGGCTGTTGTGCTCGGCGGAACTTACTTCTACCCAACCGGCGGCGGCCAACCATACGATGTGGGGACGATTGGCGGCGTGGAAGTCGTGGATGTGGTCACGCGCCCGGGCGACAAGGCCGTGCTGCATGTACTGGACGCGCCGGTGAGTGATGACGAAGTGAACTGCCAAATAGACTGGGCGCGGCGATTTGACCATATGCAGCAGCACACCGGCCAGCACATTCTGACGCAGGCGTTCGTGCAAACCAGCGGGCTGCAGACCGTCGGCTTCCACCTGAGCGCGGATACGGTGACGATTGACCTCGATGCGCCAGCACTTACACCGGAAGCGGTGACAACCGCCGAAGACCTGGCCAATGCCGTCGTTTGGGAAAACCGGCCCGTCACCGCCCGCCTGATTGCGCCCGACGAGGCGGAGGGTGTGCGGATGCGCCGCCTGCCCGATCAGCTTACGACGGACGGGCTGCGCGTGGTGGATATTGATGGCTTCGACCAAACGGCCTGCGGTGGCACGCATGTCGCCCACACCGGAGAAATCGGACTAATCAAGATTGTGCGCGCAGAAAAGCGCGGCGACAAGACGCGCATCGAGTTTCGCTGTGGCGGCCGCGCGCTGGCCGACTACCGGCTGAAGAACGCGGTTGTCAATGGCCTGACAGCCGATCTGACCGTTGGCATTGACGAGGTGCGCCTTGCGGTCGCCCGCCTGCAGGACGGCATGCGCGAGGCACAACGCGGGTTGAAAGCGGCCTGCGCCCGGCTGCTCGAAGCGGACGCCGCCGAACTACTGGCCAGCGCGTCCCGCAGCGGCGAGATTGCCGTGGTCGCGCGCGTGCTGGCTGGCCGCGAGGCCGGGGAGCTGCGCCAGTTGGCCGGGTTACTCGCGCGCGGTGACGGCGTGGTGGCGCTGCTGGGCGCGCCGGGCGCGGAACGGGCCAGCCTCGTCTTCGCGCGCAGCGCCAACCTGACCGCCGATATGAACGCGCTGCTTCGCCTGGCTCTGGCCGAACTACCTTCAGGCAAGGGCGGCGGCCAAGCGGCGCTGGCGCAGGGCGGCGGCGAAGCCAGCGAGGCCGAATTAGCCGCCCTGCTCGACCGGGTGGCGCAGAGCCTGAAGCCGGGCGGCTAGAGCGCGTTTAACGCCTTCTTCCACGCTGCCGGCACGCCGTCGAGGTTCTCGACCTGGATGCTGCGCGCGCCGAGAAACTTGGCTAGTTCCTGGATGGCGGCGGCTACACGCTTGCCCGAAGCTGCGTCGGTTGGCCCATCTGGCTCATAGTAAACGTGGTTAATATCCAGCCGCCGTTCCTTCTTGCGATAGGTGGGGTCAATACGCCCGATCAGGCGGTCGCCATCGAGGATGGACAGGACATAGTAGCCGTACTGGCGTTTGGCCTGCGGCACGTAAATCTCGATGCGGAAAAAGTAGTCCCACATCGCTTCCGTGCGTTTGCGGTCGCAGATCAGATTGTCGAAGGGCGACAGCAGCACGGTGCGCGGCTGCCATTCGCCCGCCTCGAGACGGTCAATCAGCGCATCGTCCTCTGCGTGGTAGAGCCACTTGCCGCGCAAGCCAGCATGATGGCCGTGCACATGCGCTGGCAGCACCTTGCCCTCGGCCTCCAGCTGCCCCACCACCTCATCAAAGTGCGGATAGCTATCGCGGATGAAGTGCTTCTTGATATGCTGCACCCGCCCGGCCCCCAGCGCGCGCACGGCGTGCTGAATGGCCTGCCGCGAAACCTCATGACGTTCAATCTCACTGCGGTCAGCCCACTGCGGGAGGAAGCGCCCGGTCAAATCCCATGCCTTCTGCCCGCCCTGCCGCCCGGCCACCATAATCTCGCCGCGCGTCCAGAGGAAATCGAGCATCCGGCTGACATTGCGCCCGCTTGTCCAGCCCGACGACACCCACCCCTCCGGATGGAGGCCGTCCGCCTCTAACTGGCGTGACAGGCGCGGCCCGCGCTCCTGAATGTCGGCCAGAATGGCGTCATGCAGTTCCTGATTGGTGCGCACCCAGTCTCGAACCCGGTTCTCCCACGGCGAATCACCGCGCACGTAGCGGCGCATGATGGAACTGTGGATCGGGTAATCCTCGGTCAGCACAATCGAAGCGGCGTGCGCCCAGTACTCGAACAGCGTTTTGTCGTGAAAGAGCGCGGTGTCGAAAAGCGCCGTGTCATAAGGCCCAAGGCGGCTGAAGGCAACCAGCGTGTGTGACCGCGCCACCGCGCTGATCGGGTCGAGTTGAAAACAGCGGATGCTGCGCGCCACGTCGAGCAGGCCAGGCACATCTGGCGCGGGTCTGGGGCCTGCCAGCCGCTGCTTGACGACGGCGAGGCGGCGCGCCGTTTCGAGGGAAAGGGAACGGACGGGTGTGGTCACAGGACGCCTCGCTTGCCGACCAGAATACTGCACCAGCAAGCATAGCACACCTGTTCGGTTTCAGCGAGTAATTGGATGAGGGGAAGGGCACGAATGAAACCTCACCCCCGGCCCCTCTCTATTCTAGAGAGGGGAGGAGGCAGCGCTATTAGTGCACCTGTGAAAGATTGGACGGCCGGACGAAAAATAAGGAGTCGGACTCGGACTGAGAGAGAAACTGCCGGAATGCCGGACATTGTGCCGGAATACCCAAAACCCCACCCTCTGGCCCCCTCGCGAATGGAACCTCCCCCCCCGGCCTCGCTCCATTCTGGAGAGGGGAGGATGCGGCGCTGTTAGCAAGTCTGTGAAAACAGCGAACAACCGAACAGAATCAAACTAGCGAACTTACGCTGAAAGAAGAATGAACCGAACAACTGAACGGATGAGCGAACACCTGATGCTGGGTGCGGTAGGCTGACAGCACTATCGTAGACCAGGTGCGCTCACTTTGGGCGAAGTTCTGGTGGACCAGATGGACACAATTCGGGGCCAATGCATGGGCCCACGAGCCGGGGGTGAGGTTAGCCTGCGGCTGCAACCCGGCGTTGAAACACTCTGCGCGGGAGCCTACTCCGTTACGCGCAGGGCCGCGCCATGCGTTCGCGCGGGGTCGAAGGCGCATGCGGCGGGCTGCCGGGAGCGCAGCACCACCTCAATCTGCGGCGTACCGAGCACCTGCGGATCGGCGGCGATGCGGAGCGCGCTTACACCACAGTGCCACTCCCCGGCAATCGGCTGCTCGCCCATGATGATTGTGAAGTGGCGAGTCCAGCGTTCGGCGTCGGCCGTGCGGATGACGACTTTGGTCATGCCAGACACCTGGTTGGCATGGCGCACCATCGCCGGCTCCATCGGCACACGCAGACTACGCGGCGTCACATCCTGAATGTAGAAGGGCAGCGTTGCCCGCTCCTGCATGGCGATTCGCCATTCCAGGCGCACCCCATCATGGCGCGTGCGGCCACCGGGGCGCGGCGGATCAATCACCAGTCCGCGGCCTTGCATGGCGGCGACTGCAGTGTTCAGGTCATCGGCGGCAAGCGCCAGCCCGGCCGCCCCTTCACCGGGGGCCAGGGCAAACAGGAAATTACGCGCCGAGAGCGCGTCGGCATCCTGCAGGAAGCGCACATCGGTGGGCGCCAGCAGTTCGAGGTACGTGCCGTCGGGCAGGCCGATCAGCGCGTTATGCGTCCAGCCGCCGGGGTGCGTACCGCCCCGCACGACGGTGAAGCCCAGCCGCTCGTAGTCCGCTGTCGCATCGGCGAGGTTACGCACCGAGATCACGATATGATCCAGCCGCCAGTTCGAACCCATAATTTCCCTCCGCCTGTCCGGCGAATCCCGCTGCAGGAGCGCGCTGAGATGCGCCACACGCTATGATACGGGGATGCGAACCTTTCGCCCACTCTTGCGGTCTGCATTGGAAGTATTGGCCATCATCCTCGCAGCCGCCTGCTTGAACGCGCTGCGTCCTGCCCCGGCACGGGCGTCGTTCGGGCCACCTCAACAGGTGATCACGACTGATCCGCAAACGTGCGTACACACACGGCTGACGGACGAAGTCGAGGAATGGAAAGTTCAGCGTTCGCTGCAGGAAGCACGCGAACTGGGCGCGCCGACTATCGTCGAGTTCTTCCCGTGGGCCTACATCGAGTCCGCGGAAGACCGCTATGACTGGGCGGCGGCCGACCGCATCGTGCGCCACGCCGAAAATCAGGGCATACGCATCATCGCCCGCATGGGCCTCGTGCCGGACTGGGCGCGTGACAGCGACAGGCTCGAAACGAGCACCCTGAATACCCTGCCCGAAGAATCCTATGCTGACTTCGCCGCGTTCGTGGCCGATTTCGCCGCGCGCTACGCGGCGGTGATTGACCAGATCATCATCTGGAACGAGCCAAATCTCGCCTTCGAGTGGGGATTCAGCGAAGTTGACCCAGCCGGGTATGCCCGGCTGCTGGAAGCCGTCTACCAAGCGGCCCATGCTGCCAACCCGAACGTGGAGATCCTCGCTGCGCCGCTGGCTCCCACCCTTGAACCGGAAGGCAGCCCGGCCGGACTGAATGATCTACTCTATTTACAGGCCCTCTACGACGCTGGGGCTGCCCCGTACTTCGATGCGCTGGCGGTGCATACCTACGGTTTCACGAGCCCGCCGGACGACCCGCCTGCCCCAGATAAGCTGAACTTCCGGCGCGCCGAACTGCTGCGCGAAATTATGATTGAGAACGGAGACGCCGGGAAGCCAGTCTATGTGACCGAAACGGGCTGGAACGACAGCCCGCGCTGGGCCTATGGCGTGCTGCCGTCGCAGCGCGCTTCGTGGACGGTGCGCGCGCTGCAAATTGCGGCTGAAGACTGGCCATGGGCGGAAACGCTGTGCCTATGGGTACTGCGCTATCCCGCGCCGTCATACAGCTATCCTGATGATTTCGCGCTACTGACGACCGGTTTTCAGCGCAAGCCAGTTTTTGACGCCGTTCGCGCCTACACCCAGGGCGAGGCTGTGCCGGAAGAACGATGGCTGCCACCACCCGCCGCTCCGTCTTCCTGATCGGGCTGGCGGCGCTGGCCGTCTGGAGCCTGGCGCTGGCAGTGGGCGTTTGGCGCTGGAACAGCGTCCTGCGCGTTGGCCCGCCCGGCCGCTCCATCTTCCCGTATGGCGAGCTGCGCGTGGCGATTGACCCCAGCAATCCGCCGTTCGCCTTCCCGGAAAGCGAGAGCTTCGCCGGCATCGAGCCGGAACTGGCGCAGGCTATCGGTGCGCGGCTGGGCGTTCCGGTTCGGCTGATCCCGCACGGCTTCGACGGGCTGTACGACGCCATACGGGCCGACCAGGCCGACATGGCGATGGCCGCCCTCGTCATCAACCCCGCCCGCAGCAGCGACGTACGTTACTCGCCCGCCTACTTCAATGCCGGGCTGGTGCTAGTGGTCAATGGAGAAACCCCGCCCGCCAGCCTGAGCGAAGCGTTCAGCGGGCGGGTGGCGCTGGCGTATGGCTCGGACGAGCAGACGGAAGCGGAAAGCTGGCTGCGCCGGGTCGAACCGTTCGAAATAGCGCCCTACGAAACACGGGAACACGCGCTGGATGTCGTGCGGCTGGGGGATGCTGATGCCGCGCTGGTGGATGCGATCACGGCCGGGCGCTACCGGGCTGCGTACCCCGGCTGGGAGTCGTCGCTGCTGCAAGTGTCGGTTGTGCCGTATGCGGCGGCGCTGCGCCCCGACCGCCCGGCGCTGGCTGCCGCCGTCGAGCGCACGCTGGCCGGGATGCTGGCCGATGGCACGCTGCAAACCATCATCAGCCGCTACCTGCGATGAATGCCCGCCTCTGGACAGCCTTCGAACGCGGCACGTATACTGGCCGCCATGCGCATCGGACTTGACGCACGACTCCTCGCCTACCGAACAGGCGGCATCAGCACCTATATCGCGCAGTTGCTGCGCGCCCTCGCCGAGCTAGATTCCGGGCACGACTTCGTGGCCTTCAAGAGCCGCAAGGCGAAGCAATCGCCCGCCCCGGCCGGAATGCGCTGCGCGACGCTGTGGACGCCCTGCCACCACCGCTTTGAGCGAACGGCGCTCTCGGCCGAACTGGCCCGCTTCCGGCTGGATGTGCTGCATTCCCCAGACTTCATCCCGCCGCGCCGGGGCGCGCGCCGCCATATCATCACCGTCCACGATCTGACGTTTCTGCACTACCCGCAGTACGTGACCGCCGAAAGCCGCCGCTACTACAACGGCCAGATCGAGGCGGCGGTGAGACAGGCCGATCATATTCTGACCGACAGCCAGGCGAGCAGAGACGACATGGTCACCATGCTCGGCGTGCCAGAAGGCAAGATCACCGTTCACCGGCTGGGGATTGAACCGCGCTTCCGGCCGCAGCCCCCTGAAGAACTGGCCCGCGTGCGCCAGCGCCACGCACTTCCGGAGTCGTATTTCCTGTTCGTCGGCACATTCGAGCCGCGCAAGAATATCATCGGGCTGGTGGATGCTTACGGCGTGCTGCGCGGACGGCAACCCACCGCGCCGCCGCTGGTCATTGCCGGGTCACGCGGGTGGCTGTATGAGGAAACGATGGCGCACATCGAGCGGGCCGGACTGGGGGGAAGCGCGCTGGTGCGCGAGAATTTGCCCACCGAAGACTTGCCCGGCCTGTATGGCAATGCGCTGGCCCTGATCACGCCATCCTTCTACGAGGGCTTCGGCCTGCCCGCGCTTGAAGCGATGGCCTGCGGTACACTTCCGATTGTCAGCAACCGTTCGTCGCTGCCCGAAGTCACGGGCGATGTGGGCGCACTTGTCGAGCCAGAGAGCGTGGACTCGATTGCAGGCGCGATGGAACGGGCGCTGCTGGATGAACCCTGGAGAACCGAACAGCGCGCCGCTGGTCTGGCCCGCGCCGCCACCTTCCGCTGGGAGGATACGGCGCGAACCGCTCTGGCAGCATATACCCGTCTAACGTGAGTGCAATGCGAATCCTGCTGCTTACCCCATCCTTCCCCTACCCCGCCCATCAGGGCGGCGCGCTGCGCAATCTCGGCCTGATTCGCGGCCTGCTCGCGGCCGGGCATACCGTTGACCTCGCCAGCTTCCACGATGACCCGGAGTCCGCCCGGGCGTCGGAACTGACTGCTGAACTGGGCAGCCTCGAAGTCGTTCCCACACCGGCGCGTTCGACCGGCGACCGGCTGCGTTCGCTGGCGCTTTCACTGCAACCGGACATGGCCTTCCGCCTGGAGTGCGAACAGATGCGCGCCGCGCTTCGGCGCTTGTTCGCCGCTCATCGCTACGATGTGGTGCAGTACGAAGGCCTGGAGATGGCGATCTACTTGCCGATGGCGCGCAAACTGGCGGCCGGGGCACGCCATGTGTATGACGCGCATAACGCCGAGCATCTGCTGCAGCGCCGCATCGCCGAGGTTGAACGCGATAACATCCGGCGGATGCCAATGGCGGCCTATTCCAGCATCCAGTCGGGCCGCCTCACCCGCTTCGAGCGGCAGGTGTGCGCCAGCGCGGATGCCGTGATCGCCGTATCCAGTGAGGACGCAGACGCTCTCCGTACGCTTGCACCGCAGCGCCCGGTCTATGTCGTGCCAAACGGCATTACAGTCAGCGATTATAAGACGAACGAGGCGTCGGTTGATCTTGGACCGCACGCGCTTGTCTTCACCGGCAAGATGGACTACCGGCCGAATGTGGATGCGGTGCAGTGGTTCGCCGAACAGGTGCTCCCGAAGGTGCAGGCCATTCTGCCGGAGGTGGCGCTTTACATCGTCGGGCAGCGCCCACACGGCAGCCTGCAATCGCTGGCCGAAGAACCCAGTATCCACGTGACCGGCTTTGTCGCATCGGTGCAGCCGTTCCTGCACGCGGCCGCCGCCTACGTCGCGCCACTGCGGATGGGCAGCGGCACGCGGCTCAAGCTGCTGGAGGCGATGGCAGCCGGCTGCGCCATTGTCGCAACGCCTGCCGCCGCCAGCGGGTTGAACGACGACCTGCTGGGCGCGCTGGCACTGGCCGATGACCCGGATGCGTTCGCGCAGTCGGTCATCCGCATCCTGCAGCAGCCCGCGCTGCGCGAACAGATGGGCGAAGCGGCCCGCGAACAGGTAAAGGCCTACGATTGGTCGGCCATTTTGCCGCGCCTGTTGGCCGTCTACGCGGAACTTCCGCATGGATAGGGAGCTGCTCGTTCGGCGGAACCGCGCCATGGCCGACGCCATGCATAAAACACCGCTCAAGCACCTGGTGCGGCGGGCGGGCCTGCGCGCGATTTCGCGGCTGCCCATCCAGATGGGCGCTCCGGCCGAACGGCAACGTATCCTGCTCATCCGTCCCGACCACCTCGGCGATGTGCTGCTTGCGACGCCGGCGATTCGCGCCCTGCGCGCCCTGCGGCCAACTGCAGAGATCCATGCGCTGACCGGCCCGTGGTCGGCTGATGTGCTGGAGACGTGCGACGCGGTGGATCAGGTGCTGACGATCCCGTTTCCCGGTTTCAGCCGCGCGCCGAGTCCCAACCTGCGCTCGCCGTACGAACTGGCCTGGGATACCGGGCGCAAGCTGCGTTTGTTGCGTTACAGCGCCGCGCTCATCCTGCGCCCGGATCACTGGTGGGGGGCATTAGTGGCGTGGCTGGCCGGCATCCCGGTTCGCATCGGCTACGCTCTGCCGGATGTCGAGCCGTTTCTGACGCAGCGCGTGCCTTTCCAGCGCGGCCACGCCGTCGAACAAAACGCCTGGCTGGTCGAACGGCTGACTGGAATGGCGCTCGACCCGTCCAATCTCACCCTGCGCTACACCGTAGCAAGCGAAGAGCGGGCCTGGACTAACCAATTTCTGGGCGGTACCGAAGTGAGCGCCGATGACCGTCTGATCGTTTTACATGCCGGCGCGGGAACGGCTATCAAGCTCTGGGAGCCGCAGCGCTGGGCGACGGTGGCCGACCGGTTGGCGCGGCAGTCAGCGGCGAAAATCGTCCTCACGGGGAGCGAGGCGGAAATCCCGCTGACCCGCGCAATTGCCGCGCACATGTCGGAAGCACCAATCATCATGGCGGGCGAAACGAGCGTCGGCACGCTGGCCGCCCTGTTGGAACGCGCCGCGCTGGCGCTCGGCCCAGACAGCGGCCCGCTGCATCTGGCGGCGGCGGTCGGCACGCCTACAGTGGCGCTGTTTGGCCCCGCCGACCCTGATGAGTTCCGGCCGTGGGGGCCGCTTGCCCGTCACCTCGTCCTGACCACCGACATCGGCTGCCGCCCCTGCCGCATCCTCGATTGGCCGGGCGACAGCGTCGAGAATCACCCATGCGTGCGCGAGATTTCGATTGAGCGCGTCGTCGAGGCCAGCCACCGCGCCATGAACGCAGCGACTTAGCCCCGTTCGTTGGCCTCGCGGGCGGGGGCGGCCATGCGCGTCGTCTCGTTCCGGTAGCTCACCATGCCCGGCCCTCCCCCTGGAATGCGCCGCACGTGTTTCCTGATGGTCACATCCACCGGCACGGCCGCCTCATGCTGCGCGGCGCTGTAGTATGCGGCCAAACCTGCCGCCAGACTCAACACATCCTCTGGCACCGTTCTCCCGTCCGAGCGAATGATGACATGCGCGCCGGGAATACCCCGTGCATGCAGCCACAGGTCGCTTGACGCAGCTTTGCCGAAGGTGACCAGCTCGTTCTGGCGGCTGTTACGGCCCACCCACAGCACGAAGCCGTCATCAGTGACGAGGCGCAGCGGCACGCTCTTGCCACCGCCAGCCCGTTTCGGCGCAGCGCCGCGCCAGTACCCCAGCGCAGCGACCGCCTGCTGCACGTCATCAATATCCGGCCAGCTTGCCGCCAGGTCGAGGTCGGTCACCAACTGCGCCACGGTGGCCAGTTCGGTCTCGGCGGCCTGAACCAGCGCCGGCACATCATCCAGCGCGCGCTTGCCCCGGTTGTAGCGGTCGAAGTAACGCTGCGCGTTCTCCAGCGGGGTGAGCTTCACATCCAGCGCGATGGCGAGTTCCGGCCCTTCGACCTCATAGGCGGCACGAAGGGTTTCCTGGCCGGGTGACAGCGTGTATTGATAGGCCAGAATCAGTTCACCGCTTTGCCGCAGCGCGTCGAGCTCGGCGGTGTCTTTGAGCGACCGCCGCAGCGACTGCAAGCGCCCATCCACTTTAGCGCGCGCTTCTTTCAGAGCATCGCGCAGGGGCAGCTTAGCGGCGTCGTAGGCTTCGATACCGACCGGCGCAGAATAATAGGCGCTCAGGGCCGCACTGACCGCCTCAACGGGCCGCCAGCCGGGCTGCCACGTCAGGGGGAAGACGCTGAATGCCGTTACACGCCCATCCTGCCC
>JAEURB010000139.1 GCA_016788435.1 Anaerolineae bacterium
CGCTTTCGTTCAGCCATGGGTGTGCGCTCTTCCCAGGGGCATAGGCCGCCTCCTTCTTCAGCTCCTATGCCCTTATTGTCTGGCGAAGTGTTACCCATGTCTCCGAACATTGTGTTACCTATGTGCCCGGTCAATACACACGCAGAGAGGGGAGAGGGGAGAATGGTGCGCGTCCGGATGTTCGCAATCGGGAAAGTGCAGAGCGGTGCGGATGGATGTGGTGTTATTAGCAAACCTGTGAAAGAGCGGACAACAGGACAGAATCAAAATAAGAGACAGACACTTGAGGGAAGAAGTATCAGGACAACAGGACAGAAATCAGGACACATGGCGCATAAGGGGTTGGTTTGGCGGGCGGCCCGGCCGTACGGCAGCCTTCATCGTAGACCAGGTGCGCGCGTTTGGGGCGAACGGTTGGTGGACGGGATGGACGCAAAGCGGGCAGGGGTGGGACTACAAGCTGATCACCGCGACCTGCCCGCGCCAGGGGGCGGGGTGGAGGTAAGCCTGCGGCGGCAACCAGCGACTTTGCGATAGCCCTGAGTTCCGCTGTCCAGCGGCGGCGATTCGCCCGGCCGGAGTGCTATAATGGAGTCGCCGCAAGAGATGATTGGTGAGGGAAATGTGAACGCCAGAGTGCGCGTCTTGATCGCCAAGCCGGGGCTGGATGGCCACGACCGGGGCGCGAAGGTCATCGCCCGGGCGCTGCGCGATGCCGGTATGGAAGTCATTTACACCGGCCTGCGCCAAACGCCGGATATGATCGCCGAAGCCGCCCTGCAGGAAGATGTGCAGGTGGTGGGCCTCAGCATCCTCAGCGGGGCGCATCTGGCGCTCGTGCCGCGCATCCGCGAGGCGCTCGACGCCAACGGCTTGCAGGACGTGTACCTGATCGTGGGCGGCATCATCCCTGAACAGGATTACGAATCCCTGCGCGAGATGGGGGTGGCCGGTATCTTCGGGCCGGGGGCCAGCACCGACTCGATCGCCAGCTTCATTCGCGGCCTGCTGGCCGAGCCGCAAACCGGCGTATGACGCCGCTAAACGCGCTCGACCTTGTACCGGCGGCGCTTGAGGGGAACCGGCGCGCGCTGGCCCGGCTGCTGACGGCGGTTGAAGACCGGGCGGATGGCTGCGATCAGGCGCTGGCCGCCCTGTTTCCACATACCGGGCGGGCCTGGCGCATCGGCGTCACCGGCGCACCGGGAACCGGCAAGAGCACGCTCGTCACCGCGCTGGCCCGCCACTACCGCGCCGAAGGGCGCACGGTCGGCATTCTGGCGGTAGACCCCACCAGCCCATTTACCGGCGGCGCGATTCTGGGCGACCGCATCCGTATGCGTGACCTGGCCGGCGACCCCGGCGTGTTCATCCGCAGTCTGGCGGCGCGCGGCAGCCTCGGCGGGCTGTCTACCGCCACCAGCGACCTCGCCCGCGCCCTCGATGCCTGCGGCTACGAGATCGTCCTGATTGAGACGGTTGGCGCGGGGCAGAACGAAGTGGCCGTCGCGGCGATGGCGCAAACCACTATCGTCGTCGAAGCACCGGGGCTGGGCGACGAGATTCAGGCGATCAAGGCCGGCATACTCGAAATCGCCGATGTGCTGGCGGTCAACAAGGCCGACCATCCTGGCGCGCCTCAGGCGGTGCGGGCGCTGCGAACGATGATCGAAACCGGCCATCCGGCGTCCCGCGCCAGCCTGGTGGGCCATCACGGGCGGCTGATCGCAGCGCCGGCGGCGGAAACGGGCGGCCCGCTGTGGGTTCCGCCGATCCTCGAAACGGTGGCGACGAGCGGGCGCGGCGTGGCCGAACTGGCCAACGCCATCGAACGCCATCGCCTGCACCTCGTAGGCGCGGGGGAGCTAACCGCCATCGAACGCCAGCAAATCGTGCTGGAATTGCTGAATCGGATGCGCGATAGACTGGTGGCGCGGGTGCTGAGTCAACTGCCGGATGACGCCCTCAGCGAAGCGGCCGCCAGCGTGCAGTTCCGCGAAACCGACCCGGCGGCGGCCGTCGAACAACTCATCGCCCGGGCTGGATGGCCAGACGCAGAGGCGGTACCGTCATGAACGATGCGGAGAAGGCCGCTGCGAGCGCGGCGCAGGGGGTGAAGATGGAAGCGCAGAAACTGGAGACCATGCTGCAGGAACGCATTCCCGGTACAACCTATCCCCGTAAAACAGAAGAAATCGAACAGGCTGGCTCGCCGCTCGGGCGGATCATGCTGTTCGCGGGTTCCGGCTCGGCCGAGCTTGGCACCGAAATCGCCGCCGAACTGGATGTGCCGCTCGGCCGCTACACCCGCACCAGCTTCCCGAACGAGAACATCTTCATCCAGTTGAAGGAAAGCGTGCGCGGGCAGGACGTTTACGTGGTGCAGTCCTTCGGCCCACCCGTTCACGAGAACATCTTCGAACTGCTGATCATGATTGACACGCTCAAGCGCGACTCGGCCGGGCGCATCAACGTCGTCGTGCCCTACTTCACCTATGCGCGCTCGGACAAGAAAGACCAGCCGCGCGTCGGTATTGCCGCCCGCCTGCTCGCCAACATGATTGAGGTGGCAGGGGCCGACCGCTACATCACGATTGACCTGCACGCCGGCCAGATTCAGGGCTTCTTTAATATCCCCGGCGACGCGCTCAAGGCCTTCCACCTGATGAGCGATTACATGCGAACCAAGAACATCCCTGATCTCGTCGTGGTCGCTACCGACCTCGGTTTCGCCAAGAAGGGGCGCGACTGGGCCGAGAAACTGGGGACGCAGCTCGGCATCATCGAAAAGCGGCGCACCGGCAACGACAGCACCAGCGAGGCTCTGTCGCTGATCGGCGAGGTGAAGGGCAAGAACGTGCTGCTGGTGGATGACGAAGTGCTGACCGGCGGATCGGTCGTCAATGCCGTCAGCCTGATGCGCGATGAGGGGGCCGAGGATGTGTATCTGGCCTTCACGCACGGGGTGCTGGCGGGCAACGCCGTGCAGCGTCTGGCCGACCTGCGCCTGAAGGAAATCATCACCACCAACACGCTGCCCATTCCGGAAGAGAAACGCACGGTGCTGCCCAACATGACAGTGCTGTCGGTGGCCCCGCTGCTCGGCGCGGTCATCAAGCGCGCACACAAGGGCATGAGCGTGGGGGAGTTGTTCAACGAGTAAATGAAGCAGGGGAAGTGCTGAGTGCTGAGTGAGCGTACAGCTTGCCGCTGGAACGCCAGGGGAAACTCCCTGGCGTTCTTCGTGTTCTTCGCATTCTTTGTGTTGTCTTTCCGTAACAAGCTCGTACGACGGCACTTCACCCAGGGCTGTTGCCAAGTCAGGCAAGTAGACCCAACAAGGTGGCTTTAGCCCCTTGCGTGATGAGGCAACGGGCTAAAGCCCGCTGTTGAGTTTTTCCTTTCCCGGTGACTTTGCAACAGCCCTGGCACTTCACCTGTGCCACTTTGACTCAGCACTCAGCACTCAGTACTCAGCACTTCTTCTACTGCCGCTTCTTCTTCTCCTGCTCCTCATCCAGCAACTCGTCGAGTGTGACGATTTCGCCGTCGTCGCCGATTTCGATGGGTGGCTTGTCCCGCTTCGGCTTTTCGTCCCACGTATACGTGTCGTGGCGCGCGCCACCCGGCCGCCCAATCTGGCGCTTCTGCCACTGCTGATAGGCGATATAGGCCGCCGCGCCGCCGATCAGCAGCAATCCCAGCGGGCCGAACAGCAGATTGACCGCCGTCGAAACCACCGAGCCGACCAGATTGACGGCCAGCCAGACGACGCCCAACACAATCGCAAGGCCGATCAAGACGGCGATCAGTGGGCCGAGCGACTTCAGCAGCCGGAACAGAAGCGGCAGCCCGATAATCAGCACGAAGATCACGATACAGATTTCAAGTACGCCCACAAGAAACTCCGTTCAGGCGAACGTAACGGGCACGGCTTCCAGCGCGGGCCGGCCGCCTTCGACCGCCCGTAAACGCGCCGCCGGGCGCAGCGGGTCGTGCGGGAAGATGAGCAGCGCGTTCGTCTCTAGCGCCCACTGCTGCCACCTGCGCTTAGTTTCGAGCGTGATCAGCGGCTCGACATCGTAGGCCGTCATCCAGCCCAGCCGCTCGAACAGCACCGAATAGGTCGCCATGTCACAGGTGAACAGGGCGTGTTCGCCCCGGCTCTCCAGCCGCACGCTCATATGGCCGGGCGTGTGGCCGGGCGTCACGACGCCGAAGACGCCGGGCGCCAGTTCCGTATCGCCATCGAGCAGGTGCAGCCGCCCGCTTTCAACCAGCGGCTGATAGTTGGCGGGGATGTAGCTGGCGCGGGTGCGCTCGTTCGGGCGCATGGCATCCTCGTATTCACGGCGCTGTACCCTGTATACGGCATTTGGGAACGCGGGTTGCAGCGCGCCATCTTCCGCCAGCACGGTATTGCCGCCGCTGTGGTCGTTATGCAGGTGCGTGTCAATCACGAGGGTGATGTCGTCGCGCGCCAGGCCGATTCGCGCCAGTGACTCGTCGAGCGTGCCGCAGGGGTAAGTGAGGTGCCAAACATCGCGCCACTTCGGCGGCATCTTGCTGCCGATACCGGTGTCAATCAGGATGATCTGACCGCCGGTTTTCACCAGCAGCAGATGCTGATTCATCGGCACCAGATTGTCGGCGTCGGGCGGCATTTCCTTCGCCCACATCGCCTTCGGCACCAGCCCGAACGCGCCGCCGCCATCGGCCAGCGTGCGGCTTTCAACGATCAGGTGCAGTTCCAGTTCGCCCAGGTGAAACATGGGCGCTCACTCCGCCCAGCGGTCACGCAAAGCCGATGCCAGTGCCTGGCGCTGTACGGCGGGCAAAAATGCCGCCTCAGCCGCCGTGACCGTCATCCGGGCCAGGTCGCCATCGCTGACTGGCAGCCCTTCGCGCACACGGGCGTATTCCTCACCGAGCGTCAGTCCGCAGATGGCGGGGTCATCGGTATTGAGCGTTACGCGCACACCGGCGCGCAACAAAACCGGCAGCATGTGCTGGCCGAGCGATGGGGTCACGCCGCTGTCCACATTGCTCGACGGGCAAACTTCGAGGACGGTACCCAAGCGGGCGAGGTGCTTGAGCAAGGAGCGGTCTTCAGCGGCGCGCACGCCGTGGCCGATTCGTTCGGGCGCGAATACGTCGAGCGCGTCGCGCACGCTCTGCGCGCCCAACCATTCGCCAGCATGGATCGTCACGCCGAGGCCGCGCGAACGGGCGCGTTCGAACAACGGCCCGAACGGGCGGACATCCACACCCGGCTCGCGGCCGGCCATATCCACTGCCACCACGCCCTGCCCCGTGAAGTCGAACGCAGCGTCAAAAACCGACGCGCCAACGTCCACGCCTTCCTGCCGGTTGATCGAGACGATCAGGCGTGTTTCGATGCCGCAGCGGGCCGCCTCGGCGGCCGTTTCCTCGCACACCCAAGCGATGACGCTGGCGAAGGAAGCGCCGATGGCGTTGGCCAGCGCGACCGGCGTGAAGCGCAGTTCGAGATAGCGCACGTTATCGGCGGCGGCATCAGCGACCGCTTCGCGGGCCACGCGGCGGATGACGGCTTCCGAGCGGAAGAACTGGCGCAGGGTGCGAAACTTCGACAGGAACACGTCCCACGAGCGCGGTTCACCGTCCACCACCTCCACCAGCGGGCGCAGCGCATCGGCGGTGCGTGGCAGCGGCAGGTCATATTCGCTGGCCAATTCGACCAGTGCGCTCAGGCGCAGCGAGCCTTCAAGATGACGGTGCAGTTCGACTTTGGGCAGCGCGCCCCAATGACGCGCGGTTGGCAGCGGCATAAACGTCCATCCAACGGGCGGCAGGCAACTCCTGCATGGCCGGCGAGTCTACCCGCGTCACCCGGTCTCTGCCAGCAGCCAGCTCCAGTAGTGCCAGGTGTAGACGAGGCCAATGGTGATACCGGCGGCTGGCATGACGTTATGGAGCACGAGACCGGCCGCCGAGTCGAGCGCGGCCCCGGGAGCATTGCCGCCCAGCACGATATTGAGCGCCTGAAGCATTGCGCTGGCGAGCAGGAAGGCGGACGCGATGTAGAAGCCCCACGTATGCGGGCGGGCCTTGGAAGCCGCGCCCAGCCGGTTGCTGAGCCGCCCCAGCAGGACGAACGCCACGCCCACACCAATCGCGCTCAACAGCCCGAACAGGTCGAAGGGAGTCATATCATCCCCCGCCCCTCCGCAACCTCACCCCCCAACCCCCTCTCCAAATTGGAGAGGGGGAGAAATACTCGGTGCGGTTCATCACCTCTCCGCATCAGAGAGGGGACCGAGGGGTGAGGTTTGAGCGCAGATTCGTGCTCACTTCGCTCAACGTAGCGCGAACGGATCATATTATCCCCCGCCCGCGCGTCATCTGGCGGTAGAGCCGGCCGATCAGGATGACGAGCGACAGGCCGGCCGCCCCCGCGAGCAGGTCGCCCAGCGGGTCGCCCGCCACCTGGTCAATCGAGGCGAAACGGACGGCCGCCAGCCCATACAGCACGACCGGCAGCCCGAACCAGCGGTAAAAGGTGCGTTCGCCCGAAAAGCGTTGGTAGAAGCGCGCGATCAGCAGCACGAATCCCAGCACGGCCGCCAGCACGAACCATGAGTAGAGGAGAAATAGCTGGCTCAGCGCCTGGGTTTCGAGCGCCATGCGATGTCCGCTCCGATGCAGGCCTGCGACTTCACTCCCTGCCGCTATAGCCCTCACACCCCGCCCCTCTCCCAAGTGGAGAGGGGAGAAAAGCTCCCAGTGCAGCCTTTATTTCCCTCTCTCTGAGGGAGAGGGATTAAGGGTGAGGGCCATACGGGTTTTAGCTGACCGCCGCCTTCTTCTGATCCTCGCGCATGTGGCAGTTCTTGTACTTCTTGCCACTGCCGCACCAGCACGGGTCGTTGCGGCCAATATCTGCCTTGGCCGCTTTCCGTACCGGCGCCGCCTTGGTATCGGCCACCGCACCGGGCCGCACGGCCTGAATGTTCATCGGGCGGCGCACCGTTTGTGTGTTGGCCACCTGCATGCGGAACAGGTTGCGCACCGACGTGTTGGAAATCTGATCCTGCAAATCCGTCCACATCGCAAACGCCTCGCGCTTATACTCCACCAGCGGGTCGCGCTGGGCGATGCTGACCAGGCCGATACCTTCGCGCAGGACATCGAGATCGGTCAGGTGCCGCCGCCAATGAAAGTCAATGGCGTTGAGCATGGTCAGGCGCTCGCCGCGCTTCATCAGGTCGCCCAGTTCCTCGGCCTTGCGGTCGTAGGCTTCATGCGCGCCCTCGATGATCAGCGATTCCAGATCATCCACCTTGAGGCCATGCATCGTCTCCGGGGTCACAGACGTTGGCACCGGGAAGAGCGTGAACAGGGCGCGATGCAGGGCCTCGAGGTCCCAGCCGGCCGGCGCAACGCCGTTGGGCGCGTGCTCGTCTACCAGGCGGCCGATCTGCGTTTCGAGCCGTTCCATCAGCACATCACGCAGGTCTTCGCGCACCAGCAATTCACGGCGCTGCCGGTAAATGACCTCGCGCTGCTTATTGACGACGTCGTCGTACTCCAGCACGCGCTTGCGGACGTCAAAGTTGTAGCCCTCGACGCGGGTTTGCGCCTGGGCGATAGCACGTGAAACCAGGCCAGCCTCAATCGGCTCGTCGGGCGGAATCTTGGCCCAGCTCATGAAACCCTTCACGCGGTCACCACCGAAGCGCTTCATCAGGTCGTCTTCGAGGCTGAGGAAGAAGCGCGACTCGCCGGGGTCGCCCTGGCGGCCGGCGCGGCCACGCAACTGATTGTCAATACGGCGGGCTTCGTGGCGCTCGGTGCCGAGCACGAACAGGCCGCCCAGTTCGAGCACCTTCTGGCGGTCGGCCTCGGTTTGCTGGCGGGCGGTGGCGAGGGCAGACTGCCACTGTTCGGGCGTGGCGGCGGTGATCTCGATGCTCTGCGAGCGCAGTGACTGGCGGGCAAGGCCCTCCGGGTTACCGCCGAGCAGGATGTCTACGCCACGACCGGCCATGTTGGTGGCGATAGTCACTGTCCCCGACCGGCCGGCCTGGGTGATGATTTCGGCCTCGCGCTCGTGCTGCTTGGCGTTCAGCACCTGATGCTTGACGCCGGTGCGGTCGAGCAGCTTGCTCAGGCGTTCGCTGGTTTCGATGGCGACCGTGCCGACCAGTACCGGCTGGCCCGCCTGCTGGCGCTCCTTGATTTCGGCGGCGACGGCCTTGAATTTCGCCTCTTCGCTGCCATAGATCAGGTCTTCGTAGTCGGAACGCACCATCGGGCGGTGCGTGGGAACCGGCACCACTTCGAGGTTGTAGATCTTCTCGAACTCCTCGGCCTCGGTCAGCGCTGTACCGGTCATGCCGGCCAGCTTCTTGTACATGCGGAAGAAGTTCTGGAAGGTGATGGTGGCCAGCGTCATATTCTCGCGGCGCACCTGCAGGCCTTCCTTGGCCTCGATGGCCTGGTGCAAGCCCTCGGAGAAACGGCGGCCATACATCAGGCGGCCGGTGAACTCATCCACGATGATGACCTGCCCATCCTGGATGATGTATTCCTTATCGTCGTGGTAAAGCGCATAGGCCCGCAGCGAATTGTCGAGATAGGGGATCATCTCGGCGTGCTCAGGCTCATAGAGCCGGTCCACGTTCACGATGCGCTCGACTTTTTCGACGCCGGCATCGGTGAGGAAGGCGACCTTGTCCTTCACATCCACCACGAAGTCACCATCCGGATCATCATCCTCGATGCTTTCCGGGCTGCTCGGCTTCAGGCGCTTGACCACATCGGCGAAAACGCGGTAGTAGTTCGACGGCTCGTCGGCCTGGCCACTGATGATGAGCGGGGTACGCGCCTCATCAATGAGGATGTTGTCCACCTCGTCCACGATGGCGTAAAACAGCTCACGCTGTGAAAGCTGCGACGTATCGGCCACCATGTTGTCGCGCAGGTAGTCAAAACCGAACTCGTTGTTCGTGCCGTAGGTGATGTCGGCCTGATAGGCCTCGGCGCGGGTGACCGGGCGCAGGTTCTGGAAGCGGGCGTCGTTGGAGGGAAAATCAGGGTCGTAGACGAACGAGGCGGTATTCGGGTCGCCCGCGCTGTTCTGGATAACGCCAACCGACAGGCCGAGCGCATGGTAAATCGGCCCCATCGTTTGCACGCCAACCTTGCTCAGGTAGTCGTTAGGCGTCACCAGGTGCGCGCCGCGCCCAAGCAGAGCGTTGAGGTAAAGCGGCAGGCTGGCAACCAGCGTTTTGCCTTCACCCGTTTTCATTTCGGCGATGCGGCCGTCGTTAAGCACCATGCCGCCGATCAACTGCACATCGAAGTGGCGCAGGCCAATCGAACGCACCGATGCTTCGCGCACCAGCGCAAAGGCTTCTTCCAGCACATCGTCCAGCTTGCCGCCGGCCGCCAGCTTCTGTTTGAGCGCTTCGGTTCGGGCGCGCAGAGCGTCATCGGTCAGCTTCTTGAGCTCCGGCTCGAATGCGTTGATGCGTTCGGCACGGGTGCGGTATCCGTTTAGCAGACGTGCGTAGGGGTCGCCTGTGACTTTCTTGACGAGGTTCTTAAACATGGATGGGGGTTCCTCACCGGTCATCGGGCGCGAAGAAGCTTCTCCGCCCGCAACGGGGAGCATTATAGCATAGGCGAAATTAGCGAAGCGTTAGCGCGCGGCATCCTCATCCGGCCGGGTTTGCGGCGTAACTGCGGGAGATGCGTTCACAAGGCGCGCTCACGAACGCGCCCTACAGACGGTCTGCGTATGGGTGCGCTCGTAAGCGCACCGCTCTGGCCTCATCCCCCAAACGGCACCAAAACGGGATATTCTCTACCCCATCATCCAAGAGGAGCCGACCATGCTCTACCGCAACCTGGGCCGCACCGGCCTGAAAGTAAGTCAGCTTTGCCTGGGCGCGATGACCTTCGGCTGGAGCGCCGAGGTGGCCACCTCGCACGCCATCCTCGATGCAGCGCTGGACGCCGGCATCAACTTCATTGACACGGCCGATGTCTACTCGCGCTGGATAGCCGGCAACCGCGGCGGCGAGTCGGAAACGATCATCGGCAGCTGGTTGAAGCACAAAGACCGCCGCAGCGTCGTCATCGCCACCAAGGCACGCGGCCGCATGTGGGATGGGCCAAACGGCGAAGGGTTGAGCCGCGTCCATCTGATTCAGGCCGCCGAAGACAGCCTGCGCCGCCTGCAAACCGACTATATTGACCTGTACCAAACGCACTCGCCCGACCTGTCTACACCGCTGGAAGAGACGGCCCGCGCGCTGGAAACGCTCGTTCAGCAAGGCAAGGTGCGCTACGTGGGCGCGAGCAACTACAAGGCGTGGTTGCTGTGTAAAGCCCTTTGGGTGAGCGACAAGCTGAACGCCGCCCGTTTCGACAGCCTGCAGCCGCACTACAGCCTGCTCAACCGCAAGGAATACGAGGCCGAACTCGAACCGCTGTGCCTCGATCAAGGCATCGGCGTCATCCCCTAC
>JAEURB010000140.1 GCA_016788435.1 Anaerolineae bacterium
GGTTTCACGACTGACGACGAGGCGTTCGGCAATTTCGGCGTTGGACAAGTCGTCACCGATCAGGCGCAGAATATCGCGCTCACGAGGGGTGAACGATGGGAAGGTGGACGGACGCGCCGTCATGAGGTGTCCTCCGCTGCCAACTCGCGTGCCAGATCCAGCGCCTCTTCAACCGTCAGCGCTTCGCCCCGCGCCCAGGCAGCGGCATAGGCTTCGGGGGTGAGTTGGGCTTCGAGTTCGGTCAGCACGGGGCGTAAACGCAAGCTCTGATACCCTGTCGTCGTAAAATAGCTCAGTCCGAACGCCGCGAACTCGACGGCCTGTTCGGGCAAGCCGGCGGAAAAGGCGACAAACGGCGCCCCCATACCAAGCTGTTCATGAATGACATCCACAGGAAAGGTATGGGTCTGCCCGAGCGCAGCCGACAGGTGCTGCCGCGCCAACGCACCGTTTCCCTGCATCGCAGCAGCAGCAGCCAGCGCCATTTCGACCCATTCGGCGGCGGACTCCTGTTCGAGCCGTTTGTTAATGGCGCGTTCCAGGATGCTGTGATGATAGGCTTCTGCCCAGTCACCATCCAGAAAGGCGAAATCGGCCAGCGCGCTGTGCACCTTGATCTGATGGACAGGCTCGCGGGTTTCGGCCGCAATTTTGATCAGTTCCTGCGTCCAGGCACGGGCACGCTCGATATCTCCTGCTTCGAGGTCCATGAACTGCAGGTTGCGAATCAGGTTCGTGGTCAGATTCGGCATTTGGTGCGGACGCGCCTCAGCGAGCGTCTGCTCCAGGAGCGCCCGCGCGCCCTGAGTATCGCCCCGGTTGAGCCGCAGGAGCGCAACATTGCCGCGGCCCATATCTATATAGATGCGCAGGTTGAATTCCTCGCCAAGCCGCCAGACGGCTTCCGCCAGGCGCTCGGCCTCGGTCATGTCGCCCCGATCCCAGGCCGCGCCCATCAGATTGATCAGCGCATCGGGCAGGTGATCGCGCCGGTCAAGCCGTTGACAAATCGCGACCGCTTCGTTGAGCGTGGCAATCTCCTCATCCCCCAGCGCGTGTTTCAGCGTGCCGTTATAGCACGCCCATCCGATCAGGAGATTGGCTTCGGTCAGTGTGCCTGTTCCGCGATGGTGCTTCAGGGCTGCCGTGACCATCGCCATTCCCTCACGCGGCCACGACCACACGCCGAAAACGTGCTTGATAGCCCAGGCGGCCGCTAGCAAGCGCTCGTTATCGGGCTGCTGAAACGCGACCATCCACGCCGAACGGATGTTGGGGTACTCGTTCTTGAAGGCAATATAGGCATCCAATTCGCCGGGAAGGCGCACCTGTTCGGCGTGGGTCGTCCCCAGCGCCAGGTAGTACCACGCATGTGCCTCCCGCACCGCCGCTTCCTCGCCGCTCTCCGTCAGCTTCTCAGCCGCGTAGTCACGCAGCATTTCCAGCATCATGAAGCGCGGCTCGCCGTCGGCCCCGGCCACCTGCTTGATCAAACTCTTGCCCATCAGCGACTCCAGCCCGTCGAAGGCATCAAGCGCCAGCCCGAAGCCGCAGATTTCGGCGAACGCTTCGAGGCTTGCTCCGCCCTCGAACACCGAGAAGCGGGCGATCAGCCGCTGCTCGTCCGGCGTGAGCAGGTCATAGCTCCAGGCAATCGCCGCCCGCAGCGTTTGCTGGCGTTCGGGCAGGTCACGCGCGCCGCCGGTGAGGAAGTTCAAGCGGCCGGCCAGCCGCCCCAGTAAAGCGTGCGGGGTAAACAGCTTCATGCGTGCCGCCGCCAGTTCAATCGCCAGCGGCAGACCGTCCAGCTTCTGGCAGATGGCCGTCACTGTCACGGCGTTCTGGTCGTTGACCGCAAAATCGGGCCGCACGGCCTGCGCCCGGACCTCGAACAGCGTCACCGCCTCGCTCACGACATCCAGCGGCGGCACGGCGAATTCACGCTCTCCATACACGCGCAGCGGCTCGCGGCTGGTGGCGAGTACCTTGACGCCCGGCGCAGCGGCCAGCAATTCCCCCGCCAGCGGCGCGGCGGGCAGCAGATGCTCGAAGTTGTCCAGCACCAGCAGCAGGCGTTTGTTGTGCAGGAAAACCCGCAGCCGCTCGGCGGCCGGTGTCGAGCCGCTGGCATCCAAATCAAGCGCGCTGAGGATGGCGTCCCCAACCAGCGCGGGGTCACTCAACGGCGCAAGCGCGACGAAGAACACGCCGTCTGGGAACTCGGTAACCAGCCGGTGCGCGGTTTCGATACTCAGCCGCGTCTTGCCGATGCCAGGCGGGCCGAGCAGCGTCACCAGCCGCACAGCAGGATCGCGCAGCAGGGCGCGCAGAACGGCGATCTCTTTGGATCGGCCGACCAGCGAGGTGACTGGGGCGGGCAGGTTTTGAGGAACGGACGAGGCGACTGGCTCGGCGGAAAGTTCGAGTGAGCTGAGCAGGGATAGCGCCTCGTCGCGGGAGTGAACGCCGAG
>JAEURB010000302.1 GCA_016788435.1 Anaerolineae bacterium
TGCGTGGCCCAAGCCGCCGACTCGCCAGAGTCAATCCCAAATCAGGCCCTCTGAGGCCTGATTTCCCAGATTTATCCCAAGGTTGGGATAACATGGGATATCAGGGATATCCGATTATCGCCGGGACGAACGCTGGCGCTACGAGCTTTCGCCGTTAGTGACCTGCGTGATGCGCAGTTCCGCGCCGTCAAGCAGGCGCTGGCAGTGGGCCGCCAGCAGCCGCCCGCGTTCGTAAAGCGCCACCGACTCTTCCAGCGGCAGTTCGCCGCTTTCCAGCCGCCGGACAATGGTATCCAGCTCTGAAAAGCTGTCCTCGAAAGACAGGGCGTCTGGCGTATCGGTCATGAATCGCTCCTTATGGTCAGGCGCGGCGGCTCAGGCCGGTGAGGTGGATGCTGCCTGCGCGACCAGCTTCTCCAGCGCCGCCATTTGCAGCACGGCATCTTCGGCCGGGAAACGCGGCGGGCGGCCGGTCAGCACGGCATCGGCGAAGTCCTCCAGCATCAGCACGTAATGATTGGTGGGCGGCGTGCTGATTTCCTCGTACTCGTCGCCATGCCAGTAGAAGGTGACGGTGGACTGATCTTTGGGGATCGAGAACGGCGTTCGCACATAGATGCGGCCGTCGGTGCCCCGAATATCTACATTCTGGGCGCGGAAGCCCGTCATATCGCTGATGATGGTGCCGGTCACGCCGGCGGGGAACTGCAGCACGCCTCCTGCTGACAAATCCACGCCTTCGTCATTGAGCACGCCGGTTGCAGCCGTGAACTCAGGCTCGCCAGCCAGCAGGCGCATGATGCTCAACGGGTAGCAGCCGAGATCGAACAGGCTGCCGCCACCGGTTTCGCGCTTGAAGCGGATATTCTCGTCCGGGTTGGGGATGGCCACCGTGAACGAGGCGTGGATGGAGTGCAGGTCACCCACCGCGCCATCCTGCACCATCTGCACGACGCGCGCCGTTTGCGGGTGGTAGCGGTACATGAAGGCCTCGGCCACCGGCAGGCCGCGCGCCCGGAAATGCCCGACTACCTGCTGCGCTTCGGCGCTGGTGACGGTGAACGGCTTCTCGCACAGCACCGGCTTGCCGGCGTCGGCGGCCTTCATCGTCCATTCGGCGTGCAGGCTGTTGGGCAGGGGGTTGTAGATGGCATCAATCGCGGGGTCGGCCAGCAGGTCTTCGTAGCTGCCGTAGACTTTCGGGATGCCAGTCGCTTCGGCGAAGGCGCGCGCTTTCCCGATGTCGCGGCTGGCGACGGCGGCCGGAATGCCGTTGCGCGCCTCGTGCATGGCCGGAATGAGCGACTTCCTGCCGATGTACGCCGTGCTGAGAATGCCCCAGCGAATTTGCTCCGTCATCGTGCCAGCCTCCTGTTCCGCACTTACACCGAGCGACTCGTTCACAGTCAGTATGCCGCGAATGGCTGGAAAACGGAGTCCTGTGCCTCTACTCTAGTTTAGTGGAGGCGGAAAAAGTATCCACTAAACTAGTGGCGGGTGCAGACTATCCATTCTGGCATTTCCTGTACTCTGGCGGCAAATCATTCGGTTGAGGTCCACTATGCCCGTTGTTCACTCGTTGCGCGCGCTGGAAATCCTCGACAGCCGGGGCCGCCCGACCGTGAAAGGCTGGTGCACGCTCGGCAGCGGCGCAGTGGGCGCGGCCAGCGTGCCATCGGGGGCCAGCACGGGCACGGCCGAGGCGCACGAACTGCGCGATGGCGACCCGGCGCGTTATCGCGGGCTGGGCTGCCACAAGGCTGTGGCGCAGATCGAGGGCGAGATTCAGGCGGCGCTGCGTGGCCGCGAATTCACCGATCAGGCGGCGCTCGATACGGCGCTGATCACTCTCGACGGCAAGCCAAACAAGGGGCGGCTGGGCGCGAACACTATCCTCGCTGTGTCACTGGCCTTCGCGCGGGCCTGCGCCGCCGAACAAGGGCGGCCGCTGTACGCCGTACTCGCGGAGATGGCCGGCGTGACGCCCGTCCACCTGCCGCGCCCGATGATCAACCTGTTCAGCGGCGGCAAGCACGCCGGCGGGCAGGTGGCGATTCAGGATATCCAGATCATGCCGGTGCGCGCCGAAACGCCGGATGAACTGCTGGCCGTTACAGCAGCCGTGTTTCAGATGGCGGCGGAACGAAGCATGGATTGGTATGGCGCGCGCCCGCTGCGGGCCGATGAAGGCGGCCTTGCGCCGGACGTCGAAGATTCCGAAGCGCTGCTCCAGTTGGCGCTCGATGTGCTGGCGGAAGCGGGCCTGACGCCGGATGCGGATGTGGCTTTCACGCTCGACGCGGCCGCCACGCACTTCTACGATGGTGCGCGCTACCACCTCGACGAGCGGCGGCTGACCAGCAGCGAGTTGGTTGACTTGTACGATCTGTGGCTGGAACGCTTCCCGATTGTCAGCCTCGAAGATGGCATGGCGGAGGATGACTGGGCGGGGTGGAAGGCACTGCGGAAGGTGGCTGAAGGGCGGGCGCTCATCCTCGGCGATGACCATTTATGCACCAATCCGGCACGCATTACGCGGGCGATAGCGGAGGGAACGGCGAACGCGCTGCTGCTCAAGGTCAACCAGATCGGGACGCTGACCGAGGCGGCCGAAGCGAACCGGCTGGCGCGCGAGGCGGGCTGGCGCGTGGTCATTTCGGCGCGCAGCGGCGAGACGGAGGACGACTGGCTGACCGACCTTGCCTTCGGCTGGGGCGCCGACCATCTGAAGGCCGGTTCGATTACGCAAAGCGAGCGACTGGCGAAATACAATCGCCTGCTCGAAATCGCGCGCGATACCAAAGCCCCATTCGCGCCGTTCAAAATCTGACATCAACCGGTTCGACTGCATCGCCACGGGAGGCACAAAATGTACGGACTCTTCGGCAAGTTCACCGCACAGGCGGGCCAGCGCGAAACACTGCTCGCGCACCTGCTCGAAGCCGCCGCGCAAATGAAGGCGGTCGAGGGCTGCCTGCTCTATGTCGTTGGCCGTGCAACCGATGACCTGGACGGTATCTGGATTTCGGAGGTCTGGCGCTCGCAGACCGACCACCAAGGCTCACTGGCGCTGCCGGCCACCCAGGCGCTGATTACCGTCGCCCGTCCGTTGATCGCCGGCATGTCCGGCCGCGTTGAGTATGAGCCGGTAGGCGGAAAAGGCCTCGCTGACTAGGGCGTGTCTGCAAAGGCCCTCATCCCCCGGCCCCTTCTCCCTCATGGCGAAGGGGTGAACCGCCCGCTGCGCGGGCCAACTTCCCTCTCCCTGAGGGAGAGGGATGAAGGGTGAGGGCCGTAAGTGAGCAGATCGACCACTTTGCAGACACGCCCTAATCGCCGAAGCGTATAAGCGAAAGAAAGGACGCCAGGCAATTATTCCTGGCGTCCTTCGCGTTCTTTGTGTGCTTAGTGTTTGGCTGCCTTACGCCGGCGTGTGTTCGCGGCGCTGGCCCCCGCGTGAGCGGCGGCGGCGTGAACGGCGCTGTTCCTCGCGTTCACCGTCGGCAACACCCGTCTCAGGACGGCTGGCATACGGCTGGGCAGGCGACGCGGCCAGGTGCGAATAGCTGCCTGGCGCGGCCGGGCGCTGCGGACGTGGTGCGTGTTCCGGGCGCGAGGCCGTGGGCTGTGTGGTCGAGCGCTTGGCGGGCTGACCGCTGCCGTAACCTGAGCGACCCTGTTCCTCACGGGCGGACGGCCCGGAGTTATAGGGCCGGCGCTGCGGGTAGGACGGGCGCTGGTCGCGCGGCGAACGGCGCTCCTGCCCTGGCCGGCCTGCCGGTTTGCGGGCGGCCGTCAGCGGCAGCGTACCGAAGTCAGCGGCATAAGGATGATCGGCTACGACCGGGATGTGCTGGCGCGTCAGCTTTTCGATGTCGTGCAGGTAGGCGCGTTCTTCGCTGTCGCAGAACGAGTAAGCCATGCCCGAAGCCCCGGCGCGCGCTGTGCGGCCGATGCGGTGAACATAGCTTTCCGGCTCGTTGGGCAGCTCGTAGTTGATGACGTGCGTCACGTCGTCCACGTCGAGGCCGCGCGCCGCAATGTCAGTGGCGACCAGCACGCGGGTGCGACCGCGCTTGAAGTTGGACAGGGCCTTCTCACGGGCGCTCTGGCTCTTGTTGCCGTGAATGGCCTCGGCGCTCACACCGCTGCGTTCCAGTTGTTCGGCCAGCTTGTTCGCGCCGTGCTTGGTACGCGTGAAAATCAGCACGCGGCGGATAGCTGCATCGCGCAGCAGGTGTTCAAGCAGCAGGCGCTTTTCCGGCTTGGTGACGAAGTAGACCGATTGCTCAATGCGCTCGACCGTCGTGGCCGACGGCGTCACTTCGACCTTTGCCGGGTCAACCAGCATCTGGCTGGCGAGTTCCTGAATCGCTTCCGGCATGGTGGCCGAGAAGAGCAGCGTCTGGCGTTTGGCGGGCAGGACGGCGATGACCTTGCGCACGTCATGGATGAAGCCCATGTCGAGCATCCGGTCGGCCTCGTCCAGCACGAAGACTTCCAGCGAACCAAGCTTGACGTAGCCCTGATTCATCAGGTCGAGCAGGCGGCCGGGCGTAGCGACGAGAATATCGGGGCCTTTACGCAGGCCGTCCACCTGCGGCTGCTGTCCCACACCGCCGAAAATCACCTGGGTGCGTAACCCAGTATGGCGGCCATAGGCGCTGAAACCCTCGGCGATTTGCGAGGCCAGTTCACGAGTAGGTGACAGCACCAGCACGCGAATGGCGCGGCGGTTGCTGTTGGCGGGCGGATTTTGCACCAGCCGCTGCAGGATGGGCAGCGCGAAGGCCGCCGTTTTGCCGGTGCCGGTTTGGGCGCAACCGATCAGGTCGCGGCCCGTCAGCACATAGGGGATGGCCCGCTCCTGAATGGGAGTGGGCGTGTCGTAGCCTTCGGCGCGCACAGCGCGCAACAACGGCTCGATCAGGTTCAGGTCGGAGAAATGCATTCAGCCTCAATCTGGCTCAGGCGCGCCTCACCAATGGGCGCGCGAAGGTTTGGCAACGGGTTGAGCAGCAGGGCGGGAGGAGCTTGCGGGGAATTGCAAGACAACCAGCGGACTCAAATCGCAGTCGGAAAGCAGTATAGCAGAAAAACCGGAACAGCGTGCGAGGCACCGTATCAAGCAAGGGAAACTGACGGGGCTGACATCCGCAGCGCCGCCACGAGCGCACAGAGGCAGCGTCAAGCGGAGGGTAAGCGTTGGACGGCGGTAGTTCGGCCGCCACGCTGGCCGTTCCGGCTAATCGCATACTCATTACTATATCCACGAACCGCATAGGGGGAACCATGCGTTTGAAGTTGTTATCTGGAACGGCCGCTGTCTTCGCAATGGCGCTTTTCCTGAGTGCCTGTAATCTGTCTCAGGTGATGCAAGGCATTTTCGGGCCGCCGCCCACGCCTGTTGCAGTGACGGTCATCGTCACGCCGCTGGCCGCCACCCCCACATCAACGCCTTTTCCGCCGAAGCCCATGCTAACCCCGGCACCAGCAGCGTGCAACACGCCGGCTGGTTGGTTCAACTACGTCGTTCAGCCGGGCGATACGCTGGCGCGCATCGCCGCACGCGCCAATGCGAGCGCCGCCGCGCTGGCACAGGCGAACTGCCTGGCCAATATGAACCTGATCACGACCGGGCAGGTGCTGAAGGTGCCGATCCTGCTGCCAACCACGACTCCACCAGTCACACCGCCAACCGCGACCGTCACCGGGCGCAATCCGCACCTTGAGCAGGGCGTGACCAGCCCGGATAGCTGGATGAACGCCGATGCGGGCAATTTCCGGTTGCGCGCCGGAAGCACGGTCAACGTGACTTGGTATGACGCGCCGGGCGGACTGGCCAGCGTCACCTTCTTCACGACCAGTATGCGCGGCACCCGGCAGGACATCGGCGTGGACAACAATCCATCAGACGGAGTGACGTTGAGTTGGACCGTGCCCTATGGGCTGGACGGCCATCAGCTGCGGGCCGATGGATTCGGCTTGAACGCCGCGCCGTTCGAATATGCCGTCAGTCTGCCGTCCTACGTCTACTCAGACACCAGCGCCGAACAATGCTACGTGCAAGTGCTGGCGGATCAGCCGCTTTACGCGCAGCCGGACTCTACAGCGGCATCGGTCGGCACGGCCCCAGGCAGCACGGTCTGGCCGGTGATCGGTGCGTCCAATGGCTGGGTGCAGATCAGTTACAACTCGGGCTGGCTGCCGTCGGACGGCGCAATCAGCACGTACGGAACCACCTGCCCGTAGCGAGGGATTCGCAGGCAGGGCCAGTTTTCGAGGGCGGACTCATACGGGTCCGCCCCTTTGTTTCAGCTCATTCGGGCGAGGTTAGTCCTCGTCGGTTTCCGCGTCAATGATGTCGTACACGGCGTCGAGCAGGTCGTCGGCCGCTTCCAGCGCTTCGAGCGCCGCGTCGGGGTTCGATTCGAGCAGGCGGATGGCCGATTCGAGCAGCGCCGCGCTCGCCCTGGCGACCACCGACGCCACATCCTGATAGTCGTGCGGGGCGAACAAGTCGTCAACCACCGCCCCGGCCTTGCGTGTATCGGCCAGCGCCTGATTGAGCAGCCGCAGCGCTTCAGCGGATGTATTCATCACTCGTATCTCCAACCTCGCGTCGTCAGACCGCGCATTATGCCATCGTTTCGCCGCGTTTGCCGGGTCGTCACGGCCCAGCCGTGCGCATCGCATCGCCCACAGCAGCGTTGTAGACCACGTCCTCGACGGTCCACTCCGCCCACGGCCGCTGCTGGTCGCTCCACTGCACGCTCGATTGGCGGGGAGACAGGAGGCCGCTGAACGGCGTGTAATCGCTGGTCAAGCAGCGCCAGCCGAGCTTGACCGCGTCCTCACCGGCGTCGCGGTAGCGCTGCGCGTCCATCGCGGCGATCCGGCCGGTGTTTGCATCGAACGTGACGAGCAGTTCTTCCTCCCCATCGCCAGCCGGCACAAGCAGCCGGGCGTGCGTGTCATCCAGCGCCTGCCAGCGTAAACGCGGATCGGTGATCAGCAGCGGGGGCAGCCAGATCGACTCGGCCCACAGCGCGAGCGTCGCGGCCTGAAACAGCGTGGACGTACCCTCGAACTTCCCCAGCGGCCCCAAGGCCATGCGGGGATAGCCATCCACAAACGACTCGTCAATCTTCAGGATCGGGCGATTGAACCACGTCACTTCGATGGCGTGCCGGTAGCTGCGCCCGGCCTGATGGATGAAGCGGAAGCGCGCCCGGAGGGGAATCCCGTTGACCCGCAGCGCCGTCGTGCCGCTGATGACCGCCGTGGTGATTTCCACTGGCCCATGCGGGAGGACGGCAGCAAAGGCCCGGCGCACCGGTGGGGGCAGATCTTCGGGCCATGCGGCGGGCGCGGGTGGTGCGGCGGGCTGAGGCAGCCACGATGGGAACGGCCCCGGCGGCCAGCGCAGGCCCAACCACGCGATGACGAGCAGGAGCACAGCCACTATCAACAGCACCAGCAGAACTTCGACCATGTTGTCCGCGACTCCGAACGTCCGTCATGTTATCTGTAATACATAGTAGCACCGAATCGCTGGCCGGAAGCACTATCCAGGCGGACTCGCGTTCATCCAATTGCAGACTCCCCCCTATCCCCCCCCACTTTCCCCCCTTGGGGGGAGGAGGAGTTCCCTCCTTTCTTCGCATACATTGCACTCAACGGCAGGCAGCGTAATGCCAAGTGGGGGAACACAACATGAACGCCGAACCAAACTTCGCCAGCTACCGGATACACGAACTGACCCGCAGCAACGCCATGCAGGCGGCGGACCGTGAGCGTATGGCGCACGAGGCGACCGGCCATTCCCCCGCGCAGTTGAGCGATCTCCTGAACCGCCCGTCGCTGCGGATTGCGATTGCGCTGGTCATCGCGGTCATCCTGCTGGCGGCGGCCAGCCTGCCCGCCAGCGCCCAGGACATGATCGAGACCGGGAACGAGCCGAGTCACCCGGCGCTGGTCAACTTCCGGGTCGGCATCTACTACCAGAACAATGAACGGCATACCGAGGCGATCGCGGAGTTCAGCACGACCGTCGAGGCGTTCCCGATGATCGCCGAAGCGTGGTCCGCCCGTGGCGACAGCTACCTCGCGCTGGGTGAGTTCGACCTGGCGATTGCCGACTACGATGCGGCAGTGGCACTGGCGCCGAACCTGGTGAGCGCCCT
>JAEURB010000336.1 GCA_016788435.1 Anaerolineae bacterium
CTTACTGCGCCGCGCTCGGCGGCAGCCGAAGCGTACCGTACCCTGCGTACAAATCTAATCTTCTCCAGCGTCGAGAAGCCCATCACCACCCTGCTCGTCACCTCGCCTGCCCAGAGCGAAGACAAGAGCGCAGTCATCGCCAACCTGGCGGTCGCCTTCGCTCAGGCTGGAAACAAGACGATACTAATTGACGCCGACCTGCGCCGCCCGGCCCAACAGGGCATTTGGGGTGTGTCCAGGGAGCGCGGGCTGACCAGTATGATCCTCGAAGACGGGGCGCTGGCCGCGCCGCCGCTGGTCGAAACCGGCGTCCCTAACCTGTCACTACTGCCGCCGGGCCAGCTACCGCCGATCCCGGCTGACGTGTTGAGCAGTCAGCGCATGGCCGAAGTGATCGGCGTGCTCAAGGCCCGCGCCGCCTACCTGCTGTTTGATGCCCCGCCCGTACTGGCCGCCACCGATGCCTCGCTGCTAGGCGCCAAGCTGGACGGCGTGCTGCTCGCCGTCAAGACTGGCAGCACCCGCCGCGACCAGTTGGGCCGCGCGCGCGACGAGCTGGAGCGTGTACATGTGCGCGTGCTGGGCGCGGTTATCACCAATGCTCCCGTCAGTAAGTCGGACGATTATCGCTAAAGGCGGCTGCGCGTGATCGAAATGACCGGCTCCTACCATGCAGAGTCGCTGGTACTGCCTTACCTGCTCTATCTGCCGCCCGAATCGCCCACTACCCGACTGCCGTTGATCGTCACGCTGCATGACGCTGATGGCCGGGGCAGTGACCCGTCCATGCTGCGCCACGAAGGCCTGCCACGCCGGCTGTCGGAAGGCGAATCGCTGCCTTTCGCTGTGCTGGCACCCCAACTGGCCGATGGGCTGTGGTGGGCGACCATACCCATGTCCCCGCTGGAGGCGCTGATTGACCAGATTGTGACGACGCATAATCTGGACCCGGAGCGGGTTTACGTGCTGGGTCACGGCATGGGCGGCTATGGCGCGTGGGCGCTGGCGCTGGCCTTTCCGGGACGCTTCGCTGCGCTGGTGACGATGGGGAGCGGTGGCGACAGCGAACATGCCGCCCTGCTCAAAGACCTTCCGGCGTGGGTTATACATGGCGGCAAAGACCCGGTCGTGCTGCCCCGAGAGGCCGAACGGCTGGTAGATGCCTTGCAAAGCTGCGGCGCGCCCGTCAAGTACACGCGCTTCGACCAGGCCGGCCATGATGTGTGGACGCGCAGCTACGCCAGCCCGGCCCTGTATAATTGGCTGCTGAAGCATGCGCGGTCGGCCTGAGGGGGCGAGTTGAAAGTTGAAAGTTGAAGGTTGAAAGCGAAAACCTGCATCAGCCTGATTCATCCAGCAGGTCGCGGGTTCCAGCGGATACTCCAACCTGTTCCTTTCAACTTTGAACTTTCAACCTTCAACTTCTTTTCCGAGAGGGGGAGCGAATGAAGGGACTGATTCTGAGCGGCGGCAAAGGGACGCGGCTTTATCCGCTGACCTACACGCTCGCCAAGCAGCTCATCCCGGTGGCCAACAAGCCCGTGCTGTTTCGCGTCATCGAGTCGATTCGCGATGCGGGCGTGACGGAGATCGGCATCGTCATCGCGCCCACGACGGGCGATGAGATCCGCTCGGCGGTTGGGGACGGCTCGCGCTGGGGCGTGCAGATCATGTACATCATGCAGGCCTCCCCGGACGGCCTGGCCCACGCCGTCAAAATCGCGCAGCCGTTTCTGGGGGACGAGCCGTTCGTGATGTTCCTCGGCGACAACGTGATTCAGGGCGGCATTGCCACGCTGATCCGCGATTTCGCCAATCACGCCTGGAACAGCCAGATTGTGCTGAAAGAGGTCGAGAATCCGTCACAGTTCGGCGTAGCCAAACTACGGGCCGACGGCAGCATCGAGCAGTTGATCGAGAAGCCGCAAGACCCGCCGAGCAATCTGGCGCTGGTCGGCATCTACATGTTCGATCATCACGTTTGGGAGGCGGTGCACGGCATCCAACCGTCGAAGCGCGGCGAACTGGAGATCACCGACGCCATCCAGTGGCTGGTGGACCACGGTTACGTCGTGCGGCCGCACGTGCATCAGGGCTGGTGGATTGATACCGGCCGCCCGATTGACATGCTCGAAGCCAACGCCAGCGTGCTGGATGAGATTACGCCATCAGTCGCGCCCGACGCCATGATCGAGAGTTCGCAGATTGACCGCCGCGTGACGGTTCAGGCCGGGGCGCAGATCATCAACAGCATCGTGCGCGGCCCGGCGATCATCGGCGAACAGGCCATCATCCGCGACAGCTACATCGGCCCATATACCAGCATTTATCACGACGTGGTGATCGAAGGCTGCGAGGTGGACCGCTGTATCGTGCTGGAACACAGCGAAATCCGGCACATTCAGGCGCGCCTGCATAACAGCCTGATTGGCCGCCACGCGAAAGTGACACGGCGCCTCGAACGGCCGCTGACGCTGAGCATGAACCTCGGCGACCACAGCAGCGTTGAGATTATCTAGAAGAGATAGTTGAAAGTTGAAAGTTGAAAGCAAGGATAGTAATCAAGTAGAGAACTGAAGTCATCGGCGGCACACCGATATTTACGTGCGCTTTCAACTTTCAACTCGCATTTTGAGGATCATATGCCCCACTCCACCCCCATCCGCCTGGTTGCGCTTGATATAGATGGCACGCTGCTGACGCCGCAGCACGAACTATCGCCACGCGTTGAGAAGGCGCTGCGCGGCGCGATTGCGCAGGGCGTCCACGTCGTGCTGGCGACCGGAAAGTCGCGCGCGGCTGGACTGCCGATCATCGAGAAGCTCGGCATCCCCTCGCACGGCATTTTTCTGCAGGGGCTGACGCTGTATGACGAGGCGGGCAAGCTGGTGCACGAGCAAACGCTCGACCCCGGCCTCGTCCGGCGCGTGGTTACGCTCAGCGAGGAACTTGGCTTCGGGCTGATCGCCTACACCGCCAACCGCATCCTGGTGCGCCGACGCGCGCCTGAAACCGACGCCGTACTCATTCCCTTCCACGAACCCGCGCCGGAGGCCGTCGGCCCGCTGCAGAACTTCGCTGGCGTGCTGCCCCTCAACAAACTGCTGTTCGTTGGCGAAGCGGCCGCCATCAGCGCCTTCCGCTGGCAGTTGAGGCATGTGGTGGGCGGCGAGGCGCGGCTGATGCAGGCGGGCTGGCCGAACATGCTCGAGCTGCTGCCGCCCGGCGCGTCGAAGGGCGCGATGCTCGGCTACCTGCTGCACAAACTCGACATCAAGCCCTCGGAAGTGATGGCGATTGGCGACGCCGAAAACGACTTCGAGATGATACAGATGGCTGGCGTGGGCGTGGCGATGGGTAATGCCACCCAGCACGTGAAGGATGCGGCCGATTTCGTGACGGCGGGCAACGATCAGGATGGCGTCGCGGTGGCGCTGGAGAAATACATTCCCGGCCTCGCTCCTGCGCCCGCCGTTCCAGTTGAACCGGAAGGCGCGACAGTCATGATGCCTGCCATCAAGCCGGCGGCCCCGGCGGAGGACAAGCCATGAAGAATATCCTCGTATCAGGCGGCGCGGGCTTCATCGGCAGCGCCTTCGCGCGCTACATGGTGGCGCGCTATCCGCAGTACCGGATCATCGTCTTCGACAAGCTGACGTATGCCGGCAATCTGGACAATCTGCTGCCGATCTCCGACGAAGCCCAGTACCGCTTCGTGCGCGGGGATATTGCCGACCGCGCGGCGGTGAAGGCGGCTTTTCAGGAGTTCGAGATTGATACCGTCGTCAACTTCGCGGCCGAAAGCCACGTAGACCGCAGCATTTTGTCAGCTGATGCCTTCCTGCACACCGACACGGTCGGCGTCTACATCCTGCTTGACGAAGGCCGCGCGCACGGGCTGGAGTGCTTCCTGCACGTTTCGACCGACGAGGTTTACGGCGACGTGCACGAGGGCTACTCGGTCGAGGGCGATGGCTTCGCGCCGAACAGCCCATACGCGGCCAGCAAGGCGGGCGGCGAGCTGATGGTGCGCGCCTACCACGTGACGCACGGCATGAACACGGTCATCACGCGGGGCAGCAATACTTACGGCCCGTACCAGTACCCGGAAAAGCTGCTGCCGTTCTTCATCACCGAAGCGATGGACGACCGCCCGCTACCGGTTTATGGCGATGGCAGGCAAATCCGCGACTGGCTGTACGTCGAGGATCACGTCACCGGCATTGACGTTGCGCTGCACTACGGCAAGGCGGGCGAAGCCTACAACATCGCCGGTGAGGACTTGCGCCACAACATTGATGTGACGCACGACCTGCTCGGCAAGCTCGGCAAGCCGGAAACGCTGATCAGGCATGTGCCCGACCGCGAAGGCCACGACCGCCGCTATGCGATGGACGCCAGCAAGCTGCGCGCCCTCGGCTGGACGCGGGGCCACACGTTTGAGCAGGGCCTCGAAGACACGGTGCGCTGGTACGCCGACAATACCTGGTGGTGGCGCAAGATCAAGACGGGCGAGTACCTCGAATACTATCAGCGCCAATACGCTGCGCGGCTGGCGGCCGCCGAACAATCCCGCCCGTGATCAGCCGTACCAGCACCCCGAACGCGGCGCGGCGCAGCAGGGGCTGTACCTGCGGCTGCGGTTGCCTGAGCCTGCTGGCGCTGGCAGTCGCTGTGACGCTGGCGGGTGTGCTGTTCGTGTGGCCACGGCTGCCGAATCTGGCGGCGCAGGCTATCGGCTTTGAGGAGCGCGGCGCGGTCGCCGGAGTATTCGCGGCCGTCACGCCCATCCCGCCGCCGGTGCTGGTCAACCTCGCGCCCGCCGCCGGCCCGGTGACGGTGAGCGTGCCAAACCTCGGCAGCGGCACCCTGAGCGGAAACGAGGGTGTGCCGTTGCAAGTCGGCAGCGATCCATTCGGCGGGGCGGCGGCCGGACAAATCATGCTCGGCGAGTCCGACCTGATGGCCCTGTGCGCCCGCTATGCCGATGTTTGTCTGAGCGACCCGCGCTTCCAGAACCCGCGTGTAGATTTGCGCCCCGACGGCGCGGTCATCACGGCCGACGTGACGCTGCCCGAACTGGGCGGCATCGCGCAGGCGGTGGGCGTCGTCGTGCAGGTGGACAGCAGTGGCCGGGCGTTTCGTGTGCAGGGCCTTGACCTCGGCGGTACGCTCTATGCCATCCCGAACAACGAAATCGGCAATCTGGTCCGCAACGCTGAGTCGCAGCTCAATGCGGCGCTGGCGCAGTTGGCAGTGGAGAGCAGCGCAGGACGCCTGGCGCTGGACCGCATCACGATTGATGACGCGCTGCTAACGGTGACGCTGCGATGAACCTCAACAACCCCACCCCCGGCCCCTCCCTGCTTCGCAAGGAGGGAAAAGGGGAAAAGACGCGCGTCATTCTGGTCGCCATACCCTATCCAGGCTGGAGAGGGGAGCGAGAGGTGAGAGCTCGTCATGCGCGCTAATGCCCGCACCCGCGTGACTGATATGGAGCGCCCCGCTGTCAAGGCGGAAATGGCGGCGATTCTGATCGAGTGCGCGCGCCAGCGCCAGACGATCACGTACGGCAACCTGTGTGACCGCCTGACGACGGTTGCGCTCGACCCCGGCACGTTCATCTTCTCGCATCTGCTGCGCGAGGTGTGCGGTGAGGAGTTGCGGAAAGGGCACGGCCAGTTGTGCGCGCTGGTTGTGCTGAAAGCGACCGGGATACCTTCGTCCGGCTACTTCGCACGCGAGATCGTGGACGTCAGCGGGCCGGATATGCTGGAGGCGCTGTGGCGTTCGGAGCTCGATGAGGTCTTTTCGCGCTGGGCGGAACCAGCGGAGGGCGGCTGATGCATATCCTGATCACGGGCGCGAAGGGCCGTTTGGGCAGCCTGCTCGTTGAACGTGAACTGGCGCGCGGCCACCGCGTCACGGGTATTGACCGGGACGAACTGGATGTGACGGACTTCGCCGCGACCCGTGCGTTCATTACGCAGCATGGGCCGGACATCGTGCTGCACGCCGCCGCCTGGACGGACGTGGATGCCTGCGCCCGCGAGCCGGAACGGGCGCTCGTGGTTAACGGCTACGGTACGCAGCATGTGGCGCTGGCCGCCGCCGAAGTGGGCGCTCCCGTGCTGTACGTGAGCACCAACGAGGTCTTCGACGGGCAAAGCGGCCGCCCGTACTACGAGTACGATACGCCGTCCCCGATCAACGCTTACGCGGCCAGCAAATGGGCGGGCGAACAGGCGGTTGTGCGCCACGCGCCGCGCCACTACATCGTGCGCACCTCGTGGCTGTTCGCGCAGGGCGGCCGCAACTTCCTGCACTCCATCCTCGGCGCGGCGGCGGCTGGCAAGCACCTGCGCGTTGTCACCGATGAAGTGGCCAATCCCACTTACACCAACGATCTGGCCGATGCCATCGTGGCGCTGGCCGAAAGCGGACGCTTCGGCACCTATCATCTGGTCAATCAGGGCGCATGTTCGCGCTACGACCTGGCCCGCTTCGCGCTGGACCGCGCCGGGTATTCGGCCGTGTCAATCCAGCCGATCCGGTCGAACGAGTGGCCGCGGCCGAGTACACCGCCCCCCTGCACGCCGCTGGTCAATAGTGCCGGGCCACTGGTGGGAATCACACTGCGGCCGTGGCAGGAGGCCGTGCAGGCTTTTCTGGCGCGCGAGGGGCTGCTGAAATGACGGCCGAAGCCGGCCTGCTGTCGGTGGTCATCCCCAACTGGAACGGCAGCCACTTCCTGCCGGTTTGCCTCGGCGCGCTGGCGA
>JAEURB010000340.1 GCA_016788435.1 Anaerolineae bacterium
ATGCTGTTCCTCGGTATCGAACAGTTGGTGCGACTGGGCAGCCGGAGTGAGGCCGCGCAGGAGACGGCGGAGGTCTTTGAAACGGTGTTGTCGCACGACATTGACAAGACCGGGCGCTTCACACCGGGGCCAGACCCGGCAACCGGGCCATACATGACGGCGTCCATCCAGAACATCGTGGCCAACAAGCCGCTGCCGCCGCGCAAAACGCACCGCCCATCGTTTGGCGAATACGTTGACGTGTTCAAGTACAAACGGCCGCTGATCATCTCGCCGCACCCGGATGACCTCGAAGGCTTCACGGGTGGTTTGGTCTACAGCCTGCGCGCGCCGGTTATCTCGGTCGTGATGTCGGGCGGTGACAAGGGACGCTGGCAGGAAGAGTTCGAGAAGATGTCGCCCGAGCAGTTCATGGAAGTGCGCCTCGATGAGTCGGCCGAGGCGGCGCAGCTGCTGGGCATCGAGCGCATTCTGTGGATGGGCTACCGCGACCATGGCGTGGATTACAGCGAAGCGGCTGTGCTGCGAATGTTGAATGTGTTTGAGTATGTGCAGCCCGACCTGATCGTGTCGTTTGAGTTCCGGCGCAAGCTGAGCTACTACCCGCACCATGACCACATCAACACCGCGCTGATCGTACGCGAGGCGGCGCGGCGCTACGTCGAGGCGGGGCATGAGGTGGACTATCTGCTGACTTCGACGCTCGGCCCGAACGATTTCCTTGACGTGTCGAACGTGCGGCGCATCAAGCTGGAGGCGCTGGCCTGCCACACCACCCAGGATGCGTTGAACGCCATCATTTTCCCGTTCTTCGAGAAGCTGACCAGCGCGATCTGGGGTGCGTTCAATGGCGTGAAGTATGCAGAGGGCTATCGCAAGGTGGACATCCGCGATCTGAAGAGCAAGCCGCCGATGATTCCGCCTGCACCCGTTGCGTGAGAGGGCGGGAGCGATATACTCAATTCTAACGTTCGGGCGTCTTTCGCCAGGGGAAGGCAATAATGACGATCAGCTTCGAAGGTCTCTCGTCACTGGTACTACTCAATATCATCATCGGTTTGGCCGTCATGGCCGGCGGCATCTTCGCGGCGGCCTTCGGCTACTCGCTGTTCCGCTTCGTGCTGGCCGTCATCGGCTTCATGGTCGGTTTTTCGGTGGCCAGCAGCCTCACCCGCAATCTGGATCCGACGGTCAGCCTGTTCATCAGTCTGGGCGCGGGTATCGTGCTGGCGGGCCTCGGCTTTGCCTTGATCCGCATCGGCCAGTATATCGCCGGGGCACTGCTTGGCATGGTGGTTGCGCTGGTGGTGCTGGGGCTGCTGCAGGTGCAATCGGGTGGCGTGCTCGACCTGGCGGGACTGGCGGTCGGCCTCGGCATCGGCGCGTTCGCCGGCCGCTTTTTCGGTGACATCATCATCCTCACGGCGACGTCGTTCATCGGCGCGTATGGCATCGTCCTCGGCTGGTTCATCGCCTTCTCGTCGAACACAACGGGGAATCTGAGCAGCGCGCTGATTATCAACATCGTGACGATTGTGCTGATGCTGGCGATTGCGCTGGTTGGTGGCTTCGGCCAATACATGCTGTACCGCCGTATTCGCGTGCGCCGCGTCTAGCGTAGTTTCGGCTTGACGCAGGGCCAGGCCAGCCCGTATAATGCCCCGGCTTAGACCGCTCGGGCCGAGAGGAGCATCACTGTGGGTCCGCTTCCTAAGAAACGCCATTCGATCAGCCGGCGCAACAAGCGGCGCTCGCACGATGGGCTCACGCTCAAGCAGCTTGATCGCTGCGAAAACTGCGGCAGCTATCGCCTTGCTCACCACGTATGCCCCAACTGCGGGCAGTATCGCGGCCGGCAGGTGGTGGACGTCACCAGCGAGAAGTAACTGATCTGAAGGGCATTACACTGGAAAGCCGCGCGATTGACCATCGTGCGGTTTTTTGTTTGGTTAGAGTAGTTGAAAGTCGCGGGTTACGACGGGCGAACTCGGCTGTGCGCGAACCCGGAACTCACGACCAGGCAACTCACGACTCGTAATCCGCCACTCGAAACCGCAACGGGAGACCAACCATGATCAACTGGGCAGAAACCGCTTTTGTTTTTCCGGGACAGGGATCGCAGACAACCGGGATGGGGCGCGATATCGCCGACGCATTTCCGGCCGCTCGCGAGACGTTTGCCGAAGCCGACGAACTGCTGGGTTTTGAACTGTCTGGCCTGTGTTTTAACGGGCCAGAGGACGCGCTGGCGCAGACGGATGTTACACAGCCGGCGCTGTTCGTGACTTCGATGGCCATTCTGCGGGCGTTGCAGGGTGAGATGCCTGACGCGAGGCCCGCGTTTGGGGCAGGGCACAGCCTGGGCGAAATCACGGCGCTGGCAGCGGCAGGCGCGTTGACCTTCGCGGACGGCCTGCGGCTGGTGCGCGAACGCGGCCGGTTGATGCGGGCGGCGGGCGAGACGAACCCCGGCGCGATGGCGGCGGTGCTGGGCCTGGACGCGGCGGCAGTGCGTGACGTTTGTGTGGCCGTGAGCGCCGAAACAGGCGGCGTGCTGGTGCTGGCCAACGATAACTGCCCGGGCCAGATCGTCATTTCCGGGGAGGTGGCGGCGGTGGACGCCGGTATCGTGCGTGCCAGGGAGGCTGGCGCGAAGCGGGCCGTCAAGCTGGCGGTGAGCATTGCCTCGCACTCGCCGCTGATGGCCGAGGCCTCGCGCTCATTTGCCGAGGCGCTGGCCGCGACCCCGTTCAGCGAGCCAGCCTATCCGGTCTACGCCAATGTGACGGCCGCTCCGGTTGGTGAACCGGCTGCCATCCGTGAGGAGCTTACGGTTCAACTGACGCGCTCGGTTCGCTGGACGGAGTCGGTTCAGGCGATGATCGGCGCAGGGACACGCACCTTCGTCGAAATCGGCTCGAAGGACGTGCTGACGAATTTGCTCAAGCGCATTGATGGCACGGCCACTGGCGTGAACTTGAGCACGGCAGGGGCCCTCGCGCAATGGGTGAACTCTGGCTGAGGAACGTTTCAGGCAATGATATGAGTTGGCACGGGGGAAAGCGAACGGGCGGCCTCGAAGGGGGCCGCCCGTTCGCTTCAGTTGAGCTTGATGCTAGCGCCGGCCGTTGCCGCCTAGCAGACGCAGCAGGAACAGGAACAGGTTGATGACATCGAGGTACAGATTGAGCGCGCCGAGAATGGCGACGCGCGCGGCCACGTTGCGGTCGGACTGAACTTCGGGCGCGGCGGCCATGATCTTCAGGCGCTGCGTGTCCATCGCCAGCAGGCCGATGAACAGAATGACGCCCACGAAGCTGATGACCATGTCCATCATCGGGCTGCGCAGGAAGATGTTGACGACCATCGCGATTAGCAGGCCGATGAGGGCGAACATCGCCAGCGTGCGGAACTTCGTGAGGTCGGCGCTGGTGGTGAAGCCGACGACCGACATAACGGCGAAGAGGATGGCAGTCGTGGCGAAGGCTGCTGTGATGGTTCCGGCCGTGTAGGTCAAGACGATCAGCGAGAGCGTGAAGCCGGTGAGCGCCGAGTAGACGAGGAACATGATCGCTGCGGTCGCTGGCGACATCTTCTGGATGGCCGCGCCGAGCGCGATGACCAGCCCGATCTGCGCGAACATGGCGATGATGAGCACGGCCGGGTTCATCAACAGGCTGGAGAGCATCCCGGTATTGATGGTCAGGAATGCAACGACCGTGGTGACGACCAAACCAGCGGCCATCCAGCCGTAGACCCACTTGAAGAACTGACGGCTCTGCTCCTGAGTGACGGACGCCAGAGTGACCTTCTGTTGCTCAGTCAATGGTTTGAACATCGAACCTCCCAAACCTCCCCTTGGTGAACCAGATGATTCATTGTATCACCTGATGATGAGAAGGCGCTAAGCCTTCAACGCGCGCAAGCCGGCGAGCAAGCGGTCGCACGCGCCGACCGTGAGCGCGGGGTCAAGCGCGTAGGAGAAGCGAATCCAGTCGGCGGCCGCAGCGGAGAAATAGACACCGGGCACGATTGCGAGGCCGAACTCTGCGCCGAGGTACTTGAGCAAGCCCTCAGAATCGGGCAGGCCACCCGCGCGAATGAACTCACCGCAGTTGATGAAGGCGTAGTATCCGCCGCCGCTGATGAACTCGAGGCCCGCTTCCGTCAACTTTTCTTTCAGCACGGCGCGGCTGCGGTTGGTCGGCTCGATGATCGTGCGCGCGGCGTTTTCGAAGCCCATTTCGTAGGCGGCGATGGCGACCGCCTGAGCGAAGAAGCTGGGGATGACGCTGTGCGAGGACTGGCTGACGATGAAACGGACGACCTGCTTGCTGGCCAGAAGTTGCGCGGCGCGGATGTTGGAAGCGCCGAGGCTTTTGGTCAGACCATCAATGATGATCAGGTGGTCGCGCTGCTCGGGCGTGAACAGGCGCAGGAAGGCGTTGAGGTCGTAAGGGCCGCTCTCGGTGATCCAATGGTACATCCAGTCGTAAAGGACGTAGGGAATGCCGGCATCGAGCGCGGCGTGGCCGAGCTGGGCCTGCTCTTCGAGCATGGCGATGCGGCCGGTGGGGTTATCGGGCGAGGTGATGACAATGCCGGCCACCTTGCGCCCGGCGGCGTTGGCGGTTTCGACGCAGGCGCGAATGGCTTCCGGCGTGTAAGCCCATGATTGCTCGGGGCGGCCGGGGGCGAGCATGACGTTGAGGCCGACGGCATATGGCCCCCAGTTGTAGCTGATCCAGGGCACGCGAGAGACGACCAGCACCGAACCGATTTCCTGTGCGCCGAGGTGCATCATGGCGGCGTAGGCCTTCTGCAAGCCGTCGCGCCCGCCCTGCGTGAAGACGATGTTATCGCCGCTCCAGCCGGTGGACGGGTCGAGTTTCCAGTACAGCTCGGCCGAGGCTTTGCGGAACTGCGCGGTGCCGAAGGGTTGATCGTAGGCGCTGCCGTGTTCGAGCTGCAGCGCCAGCGCGCGCTGCAGGATTTCGGCCGGTACACCGGGCAGGCTGGCCCCGCCGTCTCCCTGTGAGGCGTCGTAGGTGACGGCGCCCGGGCCGAAGCGCGCCTTGTAGGCGCCCAGGGCATCGCGGATCAGGAACATGCGCGAGGCCGGGATTTCGGCCATGTGCGCCGGGTAGCCGCTGGCTGGCACCAGGTTGGCGGGCGGGACAACGAAAGCCGGAACGTCCGGCTGTGTGGCGATGGGCGAATCACTCATAGCATTCCTCCGCAGTCGAGAAAACAAAAACCCCGCCGGGGCGGGGTGCGTTAGTCGGGGATGGGTGAAATCCAGCGAACGCGGCCCGGCGCCTCTACCTGTTGGCAGGGTGGCGATTAGTGTTCATATCCGGGCGAGTGACGTTGAGCATGGCGAGTTTCATCCTCCAGCGAATTACAGTGTGACTCATCAGCGTAATGCTGTCAAAAATCAGGCGGTAAGGTCGGCCGTTGTTACTTCTTTGATGCCGGTGTACTCATAGCCGCAGTGTGGACAGCGGAAGGTTTGGCGGATCGTAGCTTCTGGGCAGGCACTTGTTCTGGGTAGGTGGAGGTTGGTTGATGACCATGACGCCGTTCATGCTGACGCCGTTCGGCGAATGAGCGCATATGCCGCCTGGTTAAGGTGGATTCTTCACGCGTGATGACTTCTTCTGAAACCAGTTTGTTGCCGCCGCGCTTCCCGCACTGCTGGCAGCGGGTGGGGCCAAAACGCTCATAAAGCATATAGCCACCAACCAGCGCGGCCAGCCCGGCAATAATGAGCAAGGGCAGGTTATCCATGCGAGTTCCCCCCCTTCCACAATCTATCATCAGTGTAAGGCGGAGATTAGCCTTGTCAATCAGTTACTTTGGCCCGATTGGCCCATGAAATGAGTTGCCAAAGGCGAGGCTGGCGGCCAGATGGCGAACAAACGCGCCGGCCCTAGCTCTCGCTGCGCTGTTGGGCATGCACCCGCTGGCGGCAGTCTTCGAGCACATCGCGCACGGTGCGCTCGAAGGGATATTCCGGCTGCCAGCCAGTGAGTGCTTGCAGGCGGGCGGGGTCTCCCCATGACTTTTGAACGCCGCCCGACCGTACGTGGTCAGGGTTCGACTGGACGGTGATCGGCATGGCTGCGCCCGCGATCAGCAAGTCCAGCAGCTCCTGGATCGTCCGCGTATGACCGCTCGACACGTTGTAGGCTTCGCCAGGGTGGCCGTGTTCCATGAGCAGGCGATAGGCGCGCACGATGTCGCGGACGTCGGTGAAATCGCGCTCGGCCGAGAGATCGCCGCAGCGGATGACCGGGGGTTGCAGGCCAGCCTCGATGCGGGCGATCTGGCTGGCGAGGTCGGGCGCGACAAAGCCGCTGCTTTGGCCAGGGCCGAGGTGATTGAACGGGCGGGCACGCACGATGGGCAGGTCATGACTGAGATGGTATTGCAGCGCCAGCATATCCTGCGCGACCTTGCTCACGGCGTAGGGGTTGGATGGCTGAAAGGGCGCGTCCTCAGTGGTGGGATGATCGGCTGGCTGGTGCGCGCCGTAAACCTCACCGCTGGTTACGGCCAGCAACCGCGGCCGCTGCCCGGTGGAGAGGCAAGCCTGAATGACGTTGAGCTGAAGGCGGATGTTGTTCTCCAGCGTCTCCCAGGCGCGATCAAATGACTGGTGGACGATGGCCCAGGCCGCCAGATGATAGACCTGGTCGGGCTGTACCAGCTCGAACAGATCGCGCACACTCTTCTCGTCGCGCAGGTCTACCGGGTAGAGGGCAGCGAAACCGCCGCGCTGCTGCACGGGAAGGGTGGGCATGGTCGTGCCATGAATTTCGG
>JAEURB010000403.1 GCA_016788435.1 Anaerolineae bacterium
GCCATCACCACCTGCGCCGCCCAACTGTGGTTGAGCCACGGCTGGCCGGCCATCGTGTGCGACAAGGTGTCGGACGAAACCAGTCCAGACTGGAGGATGGTTTGGCCCACGCGCAGGTGCCACCAGGTATCGGTATCTACCGGGATACGCAGAGAGACGCCAAACAGCATCAGAAAGAGCAGGATGACGGCGGTGCGCTCAATCGTCAGGCGGCGCATCATACCCCGCTCAGGCTGAGGACTTTGCCGACCGTACGCAGCAGGATATTGAGGTCGAGCAGCAGCGAACTGTGGCGAATGTAGTACAGGTCGTACTGTAGTTTCACCAGCGCATCGTTATCGTCGGAGCCGTACGAGTAGCGTACCTGCGCCCATCCAGTCAGGCCGGGGCGCACCGCCAGCCGCGTGCGGTAGAACGGAATCTTCTGCTGAAGCCGCGCGACGTGTTCGGGCCGTTCGGGCCGGGGGCCAACCAGGCTCATTTCGCCGCGCAGTACGTTGACCAACTGCGGGAGTTCATCGAGCCGCGTTTTGCGCAGAAAGCGCCCGGTTCGCGTCACACGCGGGTCGCCCTTCTGCGCGAAGACCGCTCCCGTTTGCTGCTCGGCATTGTCCACCATCGTCCGCAGCTTGAGGATGAAGAACGGCTGGCCGGATTTACCGAGGCGCTCCTGGCGGTAGAAGATGCCGCCGGGCGAATTCACCCTGATGGCGATGGCCAGGGCCGGAATGAGCAGCGCGAAGGCGGCCAACCCTGCCAACGAGAGCAGAATGTCGAGCAGGCGCTTGACTGGCAGATAGACGTTCAGCACGCCTTCGTTGCGGCTGACGGGCAGAAAAACCACCGCCCAGTCGTTATTGACATGTTCGACCGGCACGCGGCCGGTGATCTGCTCGTAGAGGATCGCCATCGGCACGACGCGCACACCATGCTCGTAGACGTCCATCAGGCCCTGAAAGGTCGCGCCATCAACACCAGTCGTCGCCGTGGTCACGACTTCGCTGATTTCGTCGCGCTCGACGACCCGCATCAGGTCTTCACCGGCAGACACGACCGGCACGCCGCTCACTCGCCGCCCCAGGTCATCGGCCGTGCCGATCACGCCGCGCACCTCGTACTCATGCGCCGCCAGACTGTTGATAGCGCTGATCAGGGCCTCGGCCGACCAGCCCGCGCCAACCACCAGCAGGCGGCGGGGGGCGCTGGCCCAGCCCAGCACCGCGAACCCGGCAAAGCGCCAGATGGCGATGAACAGGAACGATGATACGGCGTAGTAGAAGATGAACAGGCGGGGTAATGCATCGCGCGGGGACAGGAAAAAGACCAGCAGGTAGATGACGACGAGCTGAACTTCGATAGCCAGCAGGCGGCCGAGCGTGCGACTCCGGCTGGCGGCCACGCGCAGGTCGAAGAAATCGGCGGCGCTGGCCAGCGGAAACCAAATCAGCGGTAGAACGATGAACCACACTGCCTGCGAGGCGACGAATTGTGCGGTGTACGGTTCGCCAGCCACAAGCGACCAGATGTACAGCGAGAGCAGAATCGCGGCCGACACCGCGATCATATCGCCGAAGGCAAGCAGCAGCTTGCGTTCAGACAGCCTTAACTGGGGCCTGCGCGGCCGCAGCGCCGTTCCCGCGCCCATCCATACCCTCGGATTTCGAAGATCGTCACTGATCCGCATTGTAGCGGCGTTCGCGCCAGGCAAGCGCAAAGAAGACGGCCAATCCCGCCAGGCCAGCGCCACTTAGCGCCAGTGCGGGCAGTAACCAGGCGGGAGTATAGGTAAACGTGACGGTATGCTGGCCAACCAGCAAAAACACCGCGCTAAAGGTAAGGTTGGCGCGCTCGATAGGGGCCGGAACGCCATCCACCGCCGCCGTCCAGCCAGGATACCAGGTTCGGGCGACGACCAGCCATTCCCCCTCAAAGGCATCCACCTGAACATGGATGGTACTCAAATCAGGGGAAATGCTGATAACACGGCCCCACGGAGTCGGACTTCCATAACATCCTCCCTCGCCCGCCAGATGGACGCGCGGGTCAAACACGTAACCTCGCTGCGGCTCGTTCAGGCGTGCTATCGTCTCCTCATCTGTCCCCCGGCACGCCTCCAATGCCAGCCACGCCAGCGGCGCATCATCTATCACCTGCAACTGGCCGTCTTCATCGTAGATGGCGCTTATACCAGCCGCATGCAGCAGCACGGCCGGATCTACCGCCGCGTTGAGCGCCTCGACATAGAGTGCATGTGAGCCAACCAGCAGCGGGTCGAAGTTATTGAACAGGTCGCCGCCATCCAGCAGGTTCAGATTGGGCAGTCCGCTGGCCCGGTAGGCGGCGATTTGTTCGGGCGTCAGGCGGTAGTCATCCAGCCGCAGATGGCCCTCGAACATGACGGCGTCGAGCGCATCTTCTGGCCAGAAAGCGCGCTGCATTGTGGTGGCCGGTTGCGGTTCGTAGAACTCAGGCCCAGTCGTTGGGTTCAGTCCCTGATTGGCCCACACCAAATCGGCGGCCACGACCAGCAGCACGGCGGCGTTCCACAGGCGCTCGTAGCGTGAACCCGGCTGCGGCTTGGTGAGCGTGAGGATGACGGCCGCCAGCGCTGTGGCGCTCAACACGGTCAGCGCGCGCAGCATGACGGCCAGTTCGGGCGGCGCATCGGTCAGAGCGAGGCTGCCAATGATTCCGACTGCCAGCGCAGCGATGCAGAAAGCGGCGGCCCGGCGCGTCCAGCTTGCGCCGCGATTCCACCACGTCACGCCGGCCGCGCTCAACACCGACAGGCCAAAGACCGTCCACAGATGCCAGCGCACCGGGGCCTGAAACAGGTCAAATGTGGGAACGTGATCGTACAGGAACGGGAAGACCGGCGTATAGCGGCCGAGCGCCAGCACGAATGCCACGCCGGTGATGACCGCGAAGAAGGCCACAGCCGGAACCAGTGGGTCGCGCACGCGCCGCCGCCACCGCCACTTGGCGAGCGCCGACAGCGCGGCGATCAGTGGCAGCAGGCCCACGTAGACCGCATCTTCGAAGTAGACGCCCTCGGTGAAATACGTCCCCTCAGCTGGTGAGCCAAAGACATTGGGCGCAAACAGGTTCAGTGCCCGAACCGGCGCGTAGCTGAAGTTGAAGGCGAACTCGCGCTCGACGCCCCCCCCGCGCTGTGACGACAGCAGGAGTTCGGCGGTTGGGATAAGCTGCAAGGACGCGACAAGTACTCCCACTACCAGCCCTGCCACCGCCCAAACCAAGGGACGAGCATGCCGCGCACGCGCCGCCATAAATGCGCTATACAAGCCGGTCAGTAGCAGGCTGTACCATGCCGTCTGCGCGTGGCCGGCCAGCAGCAGCAGCGCCGTAAATACCGCCAGCCAAGCCGCGCTCCTGCGAGGGTGCACCCCATACAAGCCGTGCGCCGCCCACATCAACCAGGGAAGCCACGCCGCTGCGCTGACAATCGGATAGGTGCCGGTGCGCGCGACAAGGTAACTAGTCAGTCCGAAGGCAAGCGCGCCGACGGCCCGGCCCAACGCGCTGGCTCCCAGCGCCCCGGTGAAGGCCCACATCCCCCACCCGGCCAGAAACAGGTGGATGACGGCGGTGAAGCTCATCGTCCAGGCGGTAGGCAGCACAAAACTCGGCCAACTGAACGGATAGAGCAGCGCCGACTGGTAATTGGCGAGCAGCGGCGCACCCGCCCCGCTCAGCGCATTCCACCACGGCAGCGATCCCGCCCGCAGCAGTTCGATGGCGGTTTCGCGCCAGGACGTGAACTGCAGCGACGGCAGGCCCCAGAAAAAGGCCCCGCCCTGCAGGAGGCGATGGAACAGAATGGCCAGCGCCAACACGAGTGGAAGCAGCCAGACGAACGGCCGAAGGCGGCTCACAGGCTCTTTCTCCGCCCATTCCGCGCTGCCGAGACAGCCAGCAGCGCGGCCACACCAGCCAGCAGGGCCATAGACGCTTGCCACGCGCCTTCCGTCATACGGTTGAGTCTGGCGACGGTAGCGGCATCGGGCAGCCTCGGCCATCCAGCCGGCCAGCCCGGCGCTGCGCCGGGTGGGGTACGTGCTTCGTAGCCGGCGTTCCTGTACACGTAAACCTCGTTCACGACATCAACCAGTTCCAGTCCTGCCGCTTCGATGGGATAGCCGGCGATGACATGGCTCACATCCCACTCGGCAAGCAGCGCTGAGTTCGGCACTGTCTCCCGGTTGAAACCCGCCTCCCCGTCACGCACCAGCATCGGCGGCACGACGACGCTGTAGCTCGAAGACGAAATCCCGCCCGCCTGCAGAACCGCCTCCGTCACTCCGGCGATCTGGAACGGATCCACTCCGCCGAACAACCGGATTCCCGCGCTGGCGGCCACCTCCTGGGGCAGGCTGTAGTCCGGGGAATACACACGCGCCGCGCCATCTTCCCGCAAAAACCCGATGACCGCGCCGAACGAATCGAGCCACGGTTGCAGCGGTCTCCACTCAATCCACGCCCGAGCACCGAGCGCCGCATCGAGCAGCAACAGCGCAACGAACGCCCAGTACAGCGTTCGCCCACGCAGCCGACCAGCCAGCATCAGCAGCAGCACAATGCAGGTACTGACCCCGGCCAGCAGGATATGCAACCCGCTGGCAGAGGCCGCCGGAATCGTCAGTAGCGCCAGCCCGGTCAGCGCCGATGCGACCAACAGGCCGAACGCGGCGAGACGGTACCAGCGGTAGACTTTCGCCTGACCCTCTTTCGGGCGCGGTTGTACGCGCAGCAGCGTTTCAATGCCGAGGCCGGCCAGCGGCGCGGCAATCAGGGCCACCAGATACCAGATGCGGGCCGGAACCCGGAACCAAGCCAGCAGCCCACCCTGCCCAGCCAGCAGCGCCCACAGCGGGGTGTTCGGCCCGAACGCCCACAGGATAACGAGAACCAGCCCCGCCAGCAGCGCCCAACGCCACGATTTCGGCAGCTTCCACGCGCCCACCAGCGCCAGAATCAGCGTCGCCAACCCCAGGTAGGTCACGGTCTCCAGGCTGCCGGCCGCCAGTGGGAACAGCACACCGGGCAAATTGCCCACGCCGAGCGAGTAAGCTGCTGCTTCGGCGGCCGTCTGCGCGCCCCGGTTCATCCAGGGTGACCAGCCCACCAGCGGCGCGATTACGGCCAGCGCCAACCCACCAGCGAGGGCTGCGCTCATGAGGCCGAACCACAGCGCCCGCCGGGGTTTACCGGCCCGCCACCACGCGACCCCGAATGCAATCGCAGCGGTGGGCAGCGCATACAGTGCCAAGCGCACATCGGCCAGCACCAATAAAGCGGCGAAAAGCGCGCACCACAGCACATCCTGCCATGCCGCGCTCCGCCCTAACCGCATCGCCGCCATCATCAGCCACGGCCACCATGCAGCGGCATAGATTAGATCGAGATGTCCGGCTCCCAGTCCGGTCAGCAGACGCGGGGCCAGCATATACGCGAGCGCGCTCACCAATTCGTCGCTAAGGCCCAGCCCCAGTTCACATGACCAGCGCCACATGCCCCACCCGGCCAGCACCAGATGGAGTACGACGGACATATTCAGGAAGGCAACAGGATCAAGCAGCAGGCCAGCCCACTGCAGCGGATAGGCCGTCTTGTTGAGCGGATTGGCGGCGAACGGCGCGCCAGCCATGAACCACTCGCGCCAAAGGGGGAACTGCCCGTCTTCGAGGAAAGATTGACGCAGAAAGAGCGCCGCCGGATAGTGCGAAGTCGCGGCATCGGAATAGACTGCGCCGGGACTCCACGCCAGCCCGTCGAGGCGAAAACCAGCGACGCCCAGCACGACCGCCAATGCAACCGCGCCAGCCAGCAGAGCGGATTTAGAATTGAGGGACGGCATACACGGACACTGCGCCGCTTCTCATCATCGGTTCCAGCCCGCTGACGCAGGCCCCGGCCCCGTACCTCGCCTCCAGTGGGCCAAACACGACGTAGCGCACGCCAAACTCGCTCAGCAGCGCCGCGCAATCCGTGCTGCCGGTAAGCCCGTACCACCCCTCTACGGCGGCCAGTTTAGCTTCGGCGTCGAGCGTTTCGAAGGGGTGGCCGTAAACGACCCGCGCACCCGTCCAGCCCGGAATCCAGGCGCCAGTTTCTTCAGCCGCCAGCACCACATCCTCCCGCGTAGCCCGCTGCGCGAGCCACTCCAGCGCTCCGCCGTATTCACTGGGCAGCACCACACCGATACGCGCCTCTCCATCACCGGCCAGCAGCGGAGCCGGTACAGCCAGCGCGATGAACAGGCCACTGAGCGACATCACCACGAGCGACACAGCCACCAGCAGCCGCCCGCCCCGTTCGCCAAGTTTGATCATCCAGAAGTCACGCACGGCGCGCACGGCGAAGAAAGCCACCGGAATCATCATCCCTACGGAAAAGCGCCGCTGGATATTGGTGGGCAGATACATGAACACCAGCATGCACAGCAGCCAAATCAGCATCAACCGGTCGCCGTCGCGGTCGGTACGCCGAGCAGCCCGCCACATCGCTGGCAAGCCCAGCAGCAGCGGTAGTCCCAAGCCAGCCAGCAGCACCCACAGCGGCGGGGCGGCCGTCACATTCTGGCGGTTCCACTCGGTCAACACGTCACTGAAACGCACTTCCAGGCCAATATAAACGGCGACCGGAATCGCCGGCACGATCAGGGCCGCGACAAGCGCCAGCGCCTGGTGGGGCAGTTTGCGCTCTTTCCACGCCACCAGCGCCAGATACAGCACGGCCGCCGCCGCAAACGGAGCCAGCCCCTGCGGATAAAGCAGCGCCAGCGCCAGCGAAAGCACAGCCGTGCCCAGCCACGACCCACGCGGGAGCGCCGAACCGCCCGAACGCACCAGCAGCACGAACTGCGCGGTCAACAGCGCGAGCGCCGCAATTGCCAGCGGGAAGTGCGGATTGACCAGGGAACTATAGAAGGGAAAAACCTCGGGAATAGTCAGATCCGGGAACGTCGTCAAGCCGGTGAGTGGAGCCAGCAGCCAGCCGAAGCCAAAGCCCAGCGCGGCGATCAGGAAGAAGAGCCGCCGCGCCTGCACACCCGCCCACAGCACCGCGCCGAGCGTGTACAGGCTGAGATACATGATGAACGCGCCCACCACGCGAGCCAGATGAAAGACGACGATCAGGTCGAGGCCGGTGATGCGCGCCAGATGCCCGAGCGCCGGGTAGAGCACCATCATCAGCGCGCCTTCATGCGCCTCGGGCGTGTGCAGGAATTGAAGCAGCCAGCCGCCCTCGAAGCCGATCCGCATTTTCGACAGGTAGCTGGCCCCGTCCAGATAGTTGTGGGTGAAGCCCATGAACTGCCACTGGCTGCCGGCCATCGCTCCGGCGGCGGCAAACAGGGGGATCAGGCTAATGATGACCAGCACACAACTGACGGTGACCAGCCACGCCCATTCGCGCCCGGACAGTAAAACCACATCGTGCGCCCGAATAGCCGGGCGAACAGGTGGCGCGTCGGATTGCACGGTCGCGGGTGAGATCATCGGCGAATGCGGCCCCCAGCTTCCACTTTCATCGGCATTGTAGCCCGGCCTCGATGAATTGCCGGATTGACGTTTTACAGAAGCCTCATCAATCTTATATCAATGATGCAGTGAAATAGTGTAAGGTCTGCACAAGCCGCAGCGCTGAACATAGGGGACGAACGAATGGGACTCGACATCGAGAACGTCGGTATCGGTGTGTTGATGGGCTGGGGCAGCGCCTATCTCGTCTACCGTTCGCGCAACGGCATCAAGCGCGTGATCGGTGTGGCGCGTGGCGGTGCCGCCAGCGCCCAAACGGCCGCTACCCAGAGCGCCGGGCGCCGCTACATCAACGATTTGATCGCGCGGGTAGACGAGAGCGGGATGCTCGGTAGCCAGATTCCGTTGAGCAGCCTGCTCATCGAGCCGCGCTTCGTGCCGCTGCGCCCCGCCGAGGCGAGTCTCTCCAGTGACGGGGGCGGCGATCTGTACGCGGGTATTCCCCTCATCCACGACCTGCCTTATCTTTACGCGCCGTACAACCTCGAAACCGTCCGGCTCGAAGAACTGGCCACCGGCAGTTCGGCGCTCGCCCTGCTCGGATTGCCGGGCAGCGGCCGTACGACGGCGCTGTTGTCGGCTGTCCTGCTCTCGTTAGGCCGCCTGCACTTCCCGCCGCCGCCCGACAAGATTCAGGCACGTTTGGACCAGGAGGAAGCCGAACTTTCCGAGAAGGAACGGGGTGTTCGCGTCAAAGAACGCCTGCTCACCGAGCAGCGGGCCAAGGAGCGCCTCGCCAGCGAGCGTGCTGACCTTGCGCCACACGACTCGGAAGGCGAAAAAACGGACAGCGGAGCGCCGCTGCGTTTCAACCAGCGTGTGCCGATCTACGTCCATTTGGCCGAACTGATGGCCGAGAGCGTGAATTTCACCAATGGCAGCGACCCAGCCGAGCCGCTGGTGCGCGCGGTGCAAGCGTCGGTCGGTCGCGTCACGTCCAGCACCATTCCCCGTGAGCTGTACGGCTGGTTGAACCAGGGCCTCGTCTTGGCCTTGATTGATGGCTTTGACGAGCTAGGCGGGGCCGATCAGGTCAAGGCACAAACGTGGCTGAAAGCCTTCCATGGCTTCTACCCAGAGACATTCCTGATCGTGACAGGCAGCGTCGAAGGAAGTGGCCCGCTGCTCGACCTCGGCCTGACGCCCGTTTATCTGCGGCCATGGACCGATCTCGATGTGATGTCGCTGGCCGGTAATCTGGCTGCGGCTCCGCCGCCCGGCCGCAAGGTCAAGGCGGCCCCGCCGCCGGACGAA
>JAEURB010000410.1 GCA_016788435.1 Anaerolineae bacterium
CATCCGTGGCTCGCCGTCCACATCAACACCAATCCGGAAAAGGCCGAAGCTGTCGAGGTGAAGTGGCAGAAGCGGATTGGCGAGGGCCAACTCGTCATGATCCCCTCTCCCTTCCGGCTGCTCTCAGAGCCCCTGAAGGAGTACCTTTTGACGATCAGGGAAGACGAGCCAGATGGCTTCATTCACCTGATTATGGGGCAATTGGTGATGGACACCTATTGGGAGCAAGCCCTCCACTCGAACAGCACCCTGTTACTGAACGTTGCAGTGAGTGAAATGGAACGAGTGGCGATTACGTCCGTTCCCTATCAGATTCACCATACACACCATCAACTGGTGGGCGAGGACGAGCAGCGGCAGGAGGCGGTGCTGACTGCCGAGGCGCGCGGCCAGCGGCCGTAAGTTGAAACCGGGTGAGCCAAGCGCTCGCCCGGTCGTTTTATGCGCTTCAGGATGAGGCTAAAGGCAGGCTGAACGTGAACGTCGAACCTTCGCCAAGGCTGCTGCGCAGGCTGATAGCGCCGCCGTGCAGTTCCACCAGCCGCTTGACGATGGCCAGCCCAAGCCCCGTACCTTCGATATGGAGCGTTTCGGGCCGGCGCACCCGGTAGAAACGGTCGAATATGCGGGCCTGATCGGCTGGCCCGACGCCGATCCCGGTATCGCTCACCGATATGTAGGCCATGCCGCCGCGCTGTTCGGCGCGAATCGTCACCTTGCCTTCGGGCGGCGTGTACTTGACGCCATTTCCAGCCAGGTTCGAGAGGATCGTGAAGGAGAGCGCCGGATCCGCCATGACTGGCGGGATATGGCTCATATCCTCCCCATCCAGCGTGATCGCCTTGGCGCTGGCCAGCGGCTGAAGTTCTTCCAGCGCCCGCTGGCAGAGATCGTCCAGCCGCACCGGAACCGCCTCGATCTGCACGCCGGACTCGATGCGTGCCAGGTTGAGGATGTCGTCAATCAGCGTTCGCATACTGCGCACGGCGTTCTGCAGCATCTCGACGTAGTGCATCGAGCGCGGTTCCATCTTCTGAAACATTTGCAGCAGTTCCAGATAGCCGGTCATGACGGTCAACGGCTGTTTCAGGTCATGCGAAATGGTCGAAATCAGCTCGTTCTTGAGCGCCTCGGTCTTCTTGAGTACCGCCAAATCGTGCAAAACGAGGATCGCCCCGATGGCCGGATGATGCGACAGCAGCGGGTAGTAGGCGTGGCTGTCGGGGAGTGTCACTTCGGAATAGGGCAAGGTTTCCGAGCGCGCGAGATAGGTATCCATGTCCGCGAGTTCCGTGCCTGCCAGCACGTCCGCCAGCGGGCGGCGGCTCACGACTTCATCGGGCGGCAGGCGCAGTGCATCGCGGGCCGCCTGGTTCATCAACGCAATTTCCAGGTCAGGGTTGAGGACGAGTACCGGGTCGCCGATGTTGGCGAGGATCAGCGCCAGCTTTTCGCGTTCCGCTTCCGTTTCGGCAAACAGGCGGGCGTTTTCGTAAGCGACGCCGGCGCGCGTGCCCAACTGCTCGACAAAGCGGGCATGATCGGCTGTCAGGCTGTCGGCGCGGCGGCTTTCGACCACGATCACCGCGATTACGCGCTCCTCGTGGCGCACGGGTACGGCAAGCTGCGCCCTTCCGCGCGGCATATAGGCGGTAAATCCGGAGTCAGTGACGTCATTGACCACCACCGCTACGTCGTGCTGTGCAGAATGCAGGGCGGCCTGCGTACCGGCGCTCGCCAGCGCGCCAGCCAACCCGGCGCTATCGTGATAGCCAAGCTGTGCGCCGAGGTGAAGTTCGTGCGTGTCCTCGTCGTATTGGGCTATGAATGCGGCGTGTGATGCGGTCGAGCGAATGGCGTAATCAAGCGTGAGCGCCAGCACGTGGTCGAGGCTCAGTCGTTCCGTCAGTTCACGGTCAATCTGGCCGAGCAGGTCAAGCTCGCGCACGCGCTGGTTGAGCGTTTCGACGGCCCGTGTGTGGCGGCTGGCATTGCCAAACAGAATGGCGGCCACATCGAGCAGCGGGGCGCAGGCCGCGATGTTATCCGGGTTGGGCGCGGGTGAGGCCAGCACGGCCCCCGCCAGTTCGTCATCGAGCAGCAGTGGAAGCCCGATCACCGATTCTGCGCTGGCGCCGCCGGGCAGCGGCTGGAATTGCGCCGGTTCTCCGCGCAGGAGGGCGCTGGTAAAGGCGCGGTCGTCGAGCGCCATCATCATCGGCCCGGATCGGTCCTGTTCCGGGGCGAGGCTGACGAGCGTATCGGGTGAGGCGGCCGCCAGCGTGGCTTCCGACACGCCGAGCGCGTCACGCAGGACAGCGGCCAGCGGCCCGGCGAGCTGGTACAAATCCAGCTGCGCGCCGAGCTGAATCAGAAGCGCGTGGGCCCCGCTGATTCGCTCCCCCTGTGCCTGCATCAGAAACTCGTGCTCTCCCCGGCCATTTCATTTGGCACGATAAGCAAAATGTTGGCGCGCCAATATATTCAGTATATACGCGTCTTTCGCGTTTCTGACCATTAAGTGCCGCGCAGGGCAAACGCATCAAAACCGGCACAGGCAGAAAGCATCCACCATGCATGGTCGCGCTTCAGGCGTTTGAAAGCCGGGTTTCCATCCGTTCTTTGTGCCTTTGTGATTGATTTCATGCGCCTGCCCAGCCTCGCCGCGAGACCTCAATTGCCGCTACCGCCGTTCTTGTGTAAGATCGGGTTCAGATTCGGCTGGCGGAGGGCAGGATACATGGCATTCGAGGACATCTCGGCGCGCATGAAACAAGCCCGGGCAGATGCAGAACCGGCGGGTACTGTCGCCGCCGATCCATCCGAATCGTTCCGCGTGCGGGCGCGGATGGTCGGCGTACTGCTGCGCGATGCCCGGCTGGCAGCGGGGCGTTCGCTGGGTGATTGCGGTCGCCTGCTGCATGTCGAAGCCGCACAGATTGAGCGCTGGGAAGTGGGCGATGAAGCGCCCTCGCTGCCCCAGCTTGAACTGCTGGCCTACTATCTGGATGTGCCGGTCAGCCATTTCTGGGGGCTGACGACCCGCGAACAATCGGCCCACGATTTCGCGCGCGTGCAGCAGGAGTATTTGGCCCTGCGCGACCGCATGGTGGGTGTGCTGCTGCGCCAGGCCCGCGAGGAAACCGGCTTGACCACTGCGGCCCTCTCCTCCGCCACGGGTGTGCCGGCCGATCTGATCGGCCAGTACGAGCTGGGCGAACTGCCCGTGCCGCTGCACGAACTGACCGTGCTGGCCAATACCCTGCGCAAGAATTTGAGCTATTTCCTCGAGTCGAGCAGCCAGTTGGGCGAACTGCTCGCCCTGCGCGAAATGTGGAAGCACTTCACCAGCCTGCCTGATGACCTCCGCCAGTTTGCCGCTAATCCGATCAATGCCGGTTTCCTCGAAATTGCCTATATGCTGAGCCAGATGCCGGCCGACCGCCTGCGCCGGATCGGCGAGAGCGTGTTGAACATCACGATGTAGGAGTGTATTCCGTGAGCCAGGCCAGCGACCTGCAAGCGCAGGGTGTCACACAGTACCAGCAAAAGCGTTATGACGAGGCCGCCGCTTCCTTCCAGCAGGCGCGTGCTGCTTATGAGGCCGGTGCACAGCCCGATATGGCGGCCGAAATGCGCGTCAATCTCGGCCTCGTGCTGCGCGCCCAGGGCAAAACGCAGGAAGCGCTCGATGAAATGGGTGAGGCCTATCTGGTCTTCGAGGCCATGGCCGACCAGAAGCGGCAGGCCATCGTCCTCGGTAACATGGGCGCCGCCTACAAGGCGCTCGGCGACAAGGAGCAGGCGTATCTGTGCTATCGCGACGCCGCCGATATGTTCAGCGACGTCGGCGAGAAGGCGATGTACGGTGAAACCCTGCTCGCGATGGCCGACTTGCAGATGAGCGAGCGCAAGGTCACAGCCGCCGCCGCGACCTATGAGGCCGGCCTGAGCGAAATCGGCGACCTTTCGGCCAGCCAGAAGGTCATCCGCAACCTGATCAACCTGCGCAACAAGATGCTCGGCGGCGGTTCGTCGTAGCCGGGGCCGCCTCGCCACGGTTCGGTCCTTCCCCATGATGTCATCCGCCTTACGCAGGCATGCCGCGATCAGCGCGCTGCTGTTCGCTTTGCTCGCCAGCGTCTATCTGCTCACCTACAGCGGCTATCCCGAATCCGGCGACTCCCTGCAGTTGTACGACGCCCTCACCAGCGCGCTGACGTATGGCGACCTGCGCCTCGACCAGTCCGCCTGGCAGTTCATGCCGCCAGCGCACAGCCTGGATACCAGCGATCCGCTGCCCCTGAACCGCGTCATCACCGAGCCAATGCAGATTATCGCGTCAGCGCCCCTCTATTGGACGGCCCGCGCGCTCCCCGAAATCGGTCTCGTCCACGCAGTCTGGTTGCTGAACGTGCTGGTCTGCGCGGCGAATGGCGTCGTGCTCTTCTGGTACGCGCTGGCTTTGGGTCATTCGGAACGCGCCGGGGTAGCCGCGGCGCTGGCGCTCGGCTTGGCGACCGCTCTCTGGCCGTACAGCCGTTCGTACTTCCGCGAACCGCTGCTGGCGCTCTGCCTGCTGCTGGCTGCGCTCTGCCTGGAACGGCTGCGCGTGGCGCGCTTTCGCTCAGTCCGGTACGCGGTCTTGGCGGCGCTCCTGCTGCTGGCCGCGCTGCTCACCAAGGCATCGGCCGCGCTGGCCTTCCCGGCGCTGCTGCTCGTCGCCCTGCCTGCCCCGCGCCGTTTGAATGGCCGAACCGTTGCGTTGGCGGCGCTTGCCCTCTTGGGTGTCGGTCTGGCCTTCGTGCTGCTCGCCGAGGCGGGCTTCGGCTTCAGCCTGCGCTATGACCTGCTCGCCCGGCTGGAAGGGCTGGATACGCGCTACACCCTCACCGCGCTGGCCGTTTGGATGCTCAGCCCGGGCGGTAGTTTGTGGGGCACTTCACCCGTCGTGTTGCTGGCCATCCCCGGTTTTGTATTGGCGCTGCGGGCCGGCCAGCGCCGTTACCCGCTCTTCGTGCTGGCGCTTGTCGTCAGCTTTGCATTCGGTTACGCGCTTCTCAACGGCGGGTTCTGGTTCGGCGGTTTAAGCTGGCCGCCGCGCTTCCTTGTTCCCTTGCTGCCATTCCTGCTGCTGCTGACGCTGCCGGTGTGGGAGCGGCTGCTGCGCCGCCCGCTCTCGGTGTGGTGGATACCCGTTGGGCTGTTGCTCGCCTACAGCGTCTTCATTCAACTGTCGGGCGCTACGCTCGATTGGGCGCGCTATGGCCGGTCGCTCCCGTCCGAGGCGGGTGGGTTGCTCGACTGGCTGCCCGGCATGTTCGATCCCGCCTGGTTCCGCTGGGCGATTCTGCCCGGCATGTGGGCGCAGGGCCTCTTCGACACCGCCTGGCAGCTCAACGGCCTCGCTTGGATGACGGCTGGTTTCGCCGTGCTGGCGGCAGCCAATGCCGCCGCGCTGACCCTGCTGCTGCGCGGAAAACCGGCCAGGCGGGCTGGGCTGATGACGCTGGCGCTGCTGGCGGCGCTGGCCTTGTGGACGTTCATCGGCCTGCGCACGCTCTTCCATGCCGACGAACGCTTCCGTGCCTATGACGAGACGCTCTTCGCCATGCTGCCAATGCTGGAGGGGCAGACGAGCGCGGACGATCTCATCCTGCTTGATGGGCCGGACTTCGCGCCATTTTTCATGAACTACGACAAGCGGAACAGCGGCGGCCGTATCGTCGCGCTGCCGTTCCAGCCCGGCGAACAGCCCAGCCCGGAACAGCCGCCGCAGGTCGAATCAAGCAACCCGAACGACCTCGTCGAGTTCAACACCCGCCCGCTGCTGGCGCACCTCTCGAATGTCAACGAACGCCTGTGGCTGCTGGTCCATGGTGGCCCCGACCTCTGGTACAGCCGCCGCCCGCTCGAACGCTACATGAGTGCCTCCTCGTATCCCGTGCAAACGCTGGCAACTGGCCCAATTACCCGGCTGGTCGAGTTTGCGACGGACCAGGCGCCGTCGCCATCGGCCTTCTTCAATGCAGACCTGCCAACCGATCTGGTCTTCGGTGGGTCTGTCGCCGTGCAGGGGGTTCATCTGCCGGACGGGACGGCTGTGCACGCCGGGGCTGTGCTGCCTGTGTCGCTGCAGTGGCGGGCCGAAGCAGCGGTTGAACCGAACTACACGGCAGCCCTCTTCCTGCGCGGGGCCGATGGCTCACCGGTGGCGCAGAGTGACGCGCAGCCTGGCTGGGGTTTCGCGCCTACGAGCGCGTGGGTTCCCGGCCAAACTGTTTGGGATCATCGCGGATTGCGCCTGCCCGCCGGCACGCTCCCCGGCAATTATCAGCTCTGGGTCAAGCTCTACGACTTTGGGCCAGATGGCGCGGCGCGTGACCTGCCAGTGACCGCTGGCACGGCGCTCGACGGCGTGATTGGAGTTTTGCCGGTGACAATTCGCGTTGAGTAACCTGAGTTCCGGCTAGGGCGTGTATGCCAAAGCCCTCACCCCCCAGCCCCTTCTCCACACCGCTGTGTCTACGCGCGGCAACTGGAGAAGGGGAGCAGCGTCGGTATGAGTGCCGCCCCCGACTTGCGTCCCTTTGGTCACCCCGGCGTTCACCTGCCAACTGCCATTCTGATCTACGCTGGATTGGTATTGGCCCGCAGCGAACTAAGCCTCTTGTCCGTCATTCTGTCCGGCTGTCCGGCCGGTTTTCCCCTCACGACCGGTCCGGCTCTTTCGATTCCGTCCGGCCGCCCGGCATGTAACACGGTCACTAACTGCCCGCCGTTTTTCTCCCCCTCCTGTGTTCGGAGAGAGGGCCGGGGGTGTCAGGTTTCGTTCGCGCGTAAAATCGCAGTGGGTTCCTACCCGTCGCGCCCGACCAGCGCCCGGCGTTCGATGTCGCTCATCAGCGGCGCGCGCAGTAGTTCGTCTTTGTACTCCACGCTAATCCACAGCATATAGAACGTCATGCCCACGGCCGCAGCGGCCAGCGCCCAGCGGAAAACCACGCGCGGCCTGCCCATCAGCGACTCATAGGCGCAGTTCAGGAACACGGCTCCCAGCGCGCTCGTCATCGGCAAAATGTAGAGCAGGAAGCGCGGGTCGTACGACGCAAACAGCCACCACAGGCCGAACAAGGGGGCTGACCAGACCAGCATGGCGATCAGGGCGGGCGCACCCCGGTTGCGCTGCGCGATCAGCACCACCGCCCACAGCGCCCCGAAGAAGCCGAGCCAGCCAGACAGCCCGAAATTGCCGGGCTGGTTGAGCAGCGCGAACAGCGAGTCAAGCGTTGCGCTGGCCCGCTCCGCCCACACCGTATTCGGCATCAGGAAGCCCGCGCCGAGCAGATTGCGGATGTACCACGGCGCGGCGATCAGCAGCATGATGCCAATACCAGCCAGCAGCACCGTCCACGAGGCGCGCCGCCGCAGTCCGATGACGGCGAAGGCCAGCGCAATCACGCCGAAGCCGGGCAGGGCGGCATTTTTCGTCCAGGCGGCCAGCCCCATCAGCGCGCCAGCCAGCACGGCGTCGCGCAGCCGCCCTTCATCCCACAGCCGCAGCGCGAACACGGCGGACAGGCTGTAGAAGAAGGCCATCGGCAGGTCGGCATAGCCTGCCGACGCCCAGCGCCCAAACGAAGGCGTGAGCGCCAGCAGCAGCGCTGCCATCCATCCAGCCCGCCGGCCCGCGGTGCGTTCACCCAGCGCGTAGGCCGCCAGCAGGCAGCCGAGGCTGAGCAGCGTCAGCAGCGCCTTCGCCAGATAGTCGTTCTCCCAGCCCGACGTCATGAAAGTGAAGGCGATCAGGTGCTGGTTGAGCATCGGGTAGGCCAGATACAGGCTGTCTGCACCGGTGAGGGGCAGCAGGGCCCGCGTTTGAAACAGCGCCTGCGCCTGCGGCAGATAAATACCGAGTGTGTCGTCGCGGTAAAAGGGGATGACCAGCGAGTTGAACAGCACAGCAGCCGCCATCAGGCTGGTGAGGACGAGCGCGAGCCTTTCCCAGCGCGATAGTTTCGGACGTCGGGGGAGTGGACGGCCCGCCTTCCTCCACACCCACCAGCCCGGCATTGACAGCGCCACTACCGGCACCGTCATGCCAAGCGCGCTGAACGGGATGCCGAGCAGCCCCTCCCAGAACATGACCAGCGAAACCGCGCCGGCGAAGAGGGCCAGCGTGACGGCGGTGGTCAGGCCCAATGCGGGGCGTTTGCGGCCAGCCAGCAGCGCACACGCCGCCGGTACGAACGCGGCCAGCAGCAGCCCGCACAGCAGCCAGGCAAACAGCGTGACGGCCATCAGAGCGAAATTGAAGGTTGAAGGTTAAGCGTTGAAAGGCACAACGTGAAGCGTCCTGTGGTTGTGGCGAACAGGGGCGGGCGTGTGGGGCCATTATACCGGCTGACGGGGCGGGGTGCGGGCCGATATAATGCGCCGTGTGCTGGCTGTGGGCGTTGGGTGGCCCCAAGGATGAGGATACATGCCGGTCGTCCGGCGCTTCCCGTGGGCAGGGGTGTTCCTGCTGCTGCTGGCGGCATTCCTGTTCCTCAACGTGGGCTGGCTGCACATGCACGCCGACGAGGAGCTGTCCTATGAATCGACGCCGGGCGATGTCATCGCCAGTATTCAGTATCAGATTGACCTGAAGGACAATCAGGCCCCCGGCTGGTTCGTTCTGTTCCGCTTGTGGCGCACCGCTGCCGGTGACAGCGAATTCGCTGGGCGCGTGCTCGGCATCCTCACGGCGCTTCTTTCGCTGGCCATCGTCTTCCACATCGCCCGCAGCGGTTTCGGGCGCGGCCCGGCCGCGCCGCTGGCACTGCTGGTCTTGCTCGGCAACGGCCTGTTCTTCAACTACGCGCTCGATATCCGGCCGTATCCGCTCGTCATGCTCACCACCGCTTTTTCAATGTGGATGCTCCAGCGCTGGCTGGCCCGCCCATCCATGCGGTGCGCGCTGTGCTATGGCCTCAGCATCGCCGCCATGCTCTATGTGCATTACCTGCTCTTGTTCGTGGTCGCCGCGCAGGTCTTCTTCTTCGTGCTGGCCGTGCGTTTCCGGCCGCGCGCGCTCAGCCAATTGGCGGCGGCACTGGCGCTCGGCCTGCTGCTTTTCCTGCCCTGGTTCCCGGTCATGCTCGCGCATATCCAGCACTTGCGCACTATCGAGGCGGCTTCCGGTACGGCGCGCGGTGTGGCCGGTATTGGCGTCAGCACCAACGTCACCTCGCCTGAAAACATCCTCGCCCTGATGAGTGCGGCGACTAACGGGTTGACCGCCATTTACGCCGTCATTCTGCTGGCGGGCGCTTTCTTCCTCCACCGGCGGCGAACCTACTGGCTGGCGCTGCTGTGGGCGCTGCTGGTTCCGGCGCTCTACCTGCTTGTCAACCTGTTCGCTGGGGTCTATGCGCCGCGCTACGTGTCACACCTCACGATCGGCCTGGCGCTGGCAGTTGGGGCGGTGCTGGCGCTCCTGCCGCGCTGGAAGCGCCTGCCGCTTCCCTGGCTAGCCGCCGGGGCGCTGGCAGCCGCCAATCTCGCGCTCTTTCCGGGGCAAATTCAGCCGCGCATTCCCTACCGCGACCTGTTCGGCGCGTTATCGGCCGCTGCCCAACCGGATGATCTGATCTTCTTCAGCCGCACAGACCCCAACGAAAACCTGCTGCGCTGGCAGCGCGGGCTGTATCTGCCACCCGGTCTGTCTGTCGTGGATTCTCCGCCTGGCGAATGGCCGCGCCGCGTCTGGTTCGTCACCGGTAACTTGCTGGACGAGCGGGTGCAGGCGGATTTTCACGCTTTGGAAGCGTCGCACCCGGCGCAGCAATCCTACGGTGAATGCTCGCTCCGCTGGTGCTTCATCGTCCAGTTGATGGAAGCGCCGCCGCTCGACGAGCCTCTCCCGTTCACGGGCGCTGATGGCGCGCTGCCATTTCGCGGCTTGACGGTGGATGCCGTTTCGGCCGATGCGTTTGAGGCGCGCCTGTGGTGGCAAGTCCCCGCAGGCTCAACCTCGCCGCCGCTCGACTACTCCATCGGCTTCCAGCTTCTGGATAGCGCCGGGCAGTTGATCGCCCAGTCCGATGGGCCTATTAACCACTATGGCGCAACGATTGTGCAGACTTCGCAGATGGAGCCAGGCCGCATCTACATGGACGAGCGCACCCTTCCGCTGCCCGCCGGTTTGCCGCCGGGCGATTACCAACTGGCGGTCGTGGTCTATCAGCCGTGGGATGGCGCGCGCCTGCTCCTCCCTGATGGCCGTGATGCATGGACACAACCGGTGACTGCTCGTTGACGCTGGGCTGTCGCAGCCGGACCGCTTGCGCGCATTGGGCGAGAGCCGGATACTCAATTTCCATGCCGTTCGCTGACCGTTATTGGCCTTACGTGGTCTAAGGGGCTGGTGTACGATGAGCCTGCCTCCAAAATTGACCGGAATCGTTCATGGCTGCTGAGTTCACCACCGGCGCGAATATTCGCACCGACCATACAACACCCTTGCGATTCATCTGGTCGCACATCCGGCGTCATCCGCTGTTTGGCGTGCTGATGATCATCGGCGCGTTCTCCAACGCGGCGCTGGCGGCGCTCGTGCCATACCTGATTGGTCAGGCGTTTAATGCTGTCAGCGCCGGTGACCCGCTTACGGTCGTCGCGGCGCTCTGCATCGCCATCCTGGTGTCGCAGCTGCTGCGCTCCAGTTTGCAGCTCATGCGGAACTTCTCGGCCGAGGTCTTCGCCCAGCGTATTGAGCGCGACGTGCGCGACGAGTTGTATGGCAGTCTGCTCGGCAAGAGCATGACCTTCCACGACCTGCATCAGGTGGGCGAAATCATGGCGCGCGTCACCAACGACGTGCGCGAGATGAACCTGATGATGAACCCCGGCATGAACATGCTCGTGGGTTCGGGCATGTTCCTGATTGTGCCGCTACTGGCTGCACCTGCCATCTACCCGTCGCTGGCCATCCCACCTGCCATCTTTCTGGTCTTCTATGCCTGGGGCGTGTGGCGCTATCTGAAGAAACTGAATCCGGTCGCGCAGCAGGTGCGCGCCAGCTTCGGCGTGATGAACGCCAACGTCGAAGAGACGCTGGAAGGCCTGCTGGTCGTCAAAGGCGCAGCGCAGGAAGAGGCCGAGGCGGCCGAGTTCCACCAGAGCGTCGAATCGCTCAAGATCCACCTCATCGGTCAGTACGATATCGAGTCGCGCTACCTGCCATTCCTGTTCTTCAGCCTGGTCATTTGGGGCTCCTTTGTTTGGGCCGCCGTTCTCTATCTGCAGGGCCTGATCAACGTTGGCGATATCGTGGCTTACACTGGCCAGATCGCGCTGTTCGGCTTCCCGGTCTTCTCCTCCATTCAATCACTGTCGCAGGTTGCGTTGGGCTATGCCAGCGCCCGGCGCATCCTCGAACTGATCACCACTGAAACAGACCTCGACCAGAACGCGGCTGGCCGCCAGGCGGCGGTGCAGGGCGCGATTACCTTCGACCACGTCACCTTTGCCTATCACAAAGACGAGTCGCCGGTGCTGCAGGATGTTTCATTTGCGGTGCAACCCGGTCAGCGTGTGGCGATTGTCGGCCAAACCGGCAGCGGCAAGAGTACTGTCACCAAGCTCATCAACCGCATTTACGACGTCAACGAGGGGCAGGTACTGGTAGACGGAGTGAACGTGCGCGACTGGAATCTGGCTGGCCTTCGCAGCCAGGTGAGCGTTATCGAACAGGACATCTTCCTCTTCAGCCGTTCCATTGCCGACAATATCCGCTTCGGCAAGCCCGACGCTTCGATGGACGAGGTCATTGACGCGGCGCAGAAAGCGCAGGCCCATGACTTCATCCTCGAGTTTCCTGAGGGCTACGACACCATTATCGGCCAGCGCGGCGTCACCCTCAGCGGCGGCCAGCGCCAGCGCATCGCCTTGGCGCGCGCCTTCGTCAGCGACCCGCCGATCCTGATCCTCGACGACAGCACCAGCGCCATTGACAGCGCCACCGAAGACCGCATCCAGAAAGCAATCTGGGCGGTGGCGCGCGGCCGAACCACGCTGCTCATCACGCACCGGCTGTCACAAATCCGCTGGGCGGACCATATCGTCGTGATGAAGAGCGGCCGCGTGGTCGCGCAGGGTAATCACGATTCGCTGATGCAATCCTCTCCCGCCTATCGCCGCATCTTTGCGCGTTATGAGGGCGGCGCTCGGAAGACGGCCACGGGTGAAATTGCGCCCGTCGCGGCGGAAGGGTAGGCGGCCATGCTGGGCAACCTGAATCAGGATAAGTACGACCGGCAGTATTCCGACAAGGCGCTGCTCGGCAGGCTGTGGGATTACTTCCGCCCGCGCAAGCGTGTCGTCATCACGCTGATCTTTCTCGTTTTCGCCTTTTCAGTCACCGGTGCGCTCATTCCGATCATCCTGTCCATCGCCGTGGGCGTGCTGAGTTCGGAAGGCGCGGGGCCATCCCTGGTTGCGGTGCTGGTGGCGCTGCTCATCGCTGTGGTGCTCGATTACGTGATCTTCTGGATTCGCCGCCGCCTGACCGGGCGCGTGGTGGCCGGTGTGGTCAGCGATATGCGTGAAGATGCTTTTCAGGCGGCCATTCACCGCGACCTCGCCTTCTATGACGAGAACAAGACCGGCAAGGTCGTCAGTCGTATCACGAGCGATACGCAGGAACTAAGCCAGGTCATTGTCTTCACGATTGACATCACCTCGCAGGTCTTCGAGTTCCTGATCCTGTTTGTCGTGCTGCTCACACGGGAATGGCGGCTCACGCTGCTCATGCTGGGTATGTTGCCCATCGTCTTCGGGCTGAGTATGCTGTTCCGGCGCTATGCGCGCATCGCCACTCGCCAGGGCAGCCGGGCGATGGCCGCCGTCAACGACAATATTCAGGAGAGCGTCACCGGTATCACCGTCGCCAAGAACTTCCGCCAGGAAGCCCTGATCTATGGCGAATTCACCGCAATCAACAACCAGTCCTATCGCATCAACCTGCGGCGCGGCTTCGTGCTGGCGATGGTCTTCCCGGTTCTCAACGCCGCCGCCGGTTTCGCCATCGCGGTCATCGTCTACGTTGGCGCGTGGTTCGTCAGCGGCGGGATGATGAGCGCCGGGTTGTGGTTCCTGTTCGTGCAAAGCCTGGATCGCTTCTGGTTCCCGTTCATCAACCTGTCCGCCTTCTGGAGCCAGTTCCAGCAGGGCCTGAGCGCGACTGAGCGCATCATGGCGCTGATTGACGCCCAGAACCACGTGGTCCAGACGGCCGATGAGCCGGTGAGTACCCTCAAGGGCGAGATCGTCTTCGACCACGTCACCTTCCGCTACAACACCGGCGACTCGATCCTCAATGACTTCAGCCTGACCATCAAGCCGGGAGAAAGCGTCGCCTTCGTCGGCCATACCGGCGCGGGGAAAAGTACCATCGCCCGCCTGATCGCCCGTTTCTACGAGTTTCAGGACGGCACAATCACGGTGGACGGCCACGACATCCGGCGCGTGGATATGCACGCCTATCGCCGTCAGTTGGGCATGGTGCCGCAGCAGCCGTTCCTGTTCAGCGGCACGGTGCGCGACAATATCCGCTACGCCAGCCCCGACGTGCCGGATAGCGAGATCGCGCGCATCGCCATGTCCATTGGTAACGGCGAATGGCTGGAGGCGCTGCCGGAAGGACTGGAGACGCAGGTGGGCGAGCGCGGCTCGCGCCTGAGCATGGGCCAGCGCCAGTTGGTCAGCCTCGTGCGCGTGCTGGCACAGAAACCGGCCATCTTCGTGCTGGACGAGGCAACAGCCAGTATTGACCCGTTCACCGAGTCGCAGATTCAGGAGGCACTCGACTTGATTCTGGCCGAGTCGACCTCAATCCTGATCGCGCACCGCCTGAGCACCGTACGCAGCGCCGACCGGATCATCGTGCTCGACCACGGCGGCATCATCGAGCAGGGCGGCCACGACGAATTGATGGCCCAGGGTGGGCATTACGCTGGGCTGTACAACACCTACTTCCGCCACCAGTCGCTGAGTTACGTCGAACAATCTCATGCGCTGGCGGAGGCCGGTGCAGCGGACTAAGCGGCAGCAGCAGCCACCCCTCACCCCCTTTCCGCCTCGGAAAGGGGGCATTCGCCGCACGATCTTTCTCCACTTCTCCGCGTGGGAGAAGGGGCTTGCGGTGGATGAGAGCCTAATAGCAGGCGTTTCCCCTCACCCTCGGGGCGTGCGCGGCATCCCCTTGAGTTCGGCTTCCAGTTCGGCGCGGCGGGCCTTGCCAGCCAAGCGCGCTTCGTCGAGCGCATCGCGGTAACTGCTGCGCAGATTGTCGCGCAGCTCTGGCCCCGATTGCGGCGCAAGCAGGATCGACAGCGCCGCGCCCGCCAGAATACCCACCAACAACCCCAACGCCAATCCCGCCAGCTTGTTCATCACGATTGACCCGGTGTGTAATGTGCAGAATGGCGCGAGTGTAGCCGTTTGCCTGCGGTGCGGCAACCGCGTCCAGCGCGCTGCGCGAATTGTGCTATACCTGAATCTGTCAACAGGGCTGAGGAGTAAATGATGCGAAGGTGGCTGCTGGCCGTACTGGTTGCCGTAGTTGGTCTGTCCGGGCTGGTGGCGCTCGCGCAGGAAAGCGGCGCGATCAACATCGCTTTCATTTTCGATGCGTCCGGTTCGATGATGGCGGGCATGGAAGGTCGCACCCGGTTGGCGGTGGCCCAGGATGCGTTCTCGCAAATGATCGGTGCTGTGCCTCCAGAAGCGAACACGAGTCTTTGGGTCTACGGCCACCGGCTGTCGCAGGATGACCCGGCGGCGTCGTGCCAGGACATTGAACAGGTTATTCCGTTGGCGCCGCTGGATGTCGCGCAGTTCGAGACGGCGGTGCGCGGTATTCATGCAATTGGCTACACGCCTATCACTACGTCACTGCAACTTGCTGCCCAAACACTGGTTGATCAGCCCAACGCACGCAACACCATCGTTTTGGTTTCCGACGGTGAAGAGACTTGCGGCGGCTCACCCTGCTTGATGGCCCAGGCGCTGAAAGAAGCCAATATCGAGTTGACGGTGAATACTATCGGTTTTGCCGCCGATGACGTCACACGCCAGCAGCTTCAATGCATCGCGGAGGTGACGGGTGGCACCTATTACGAAGCTCCAGACGCGGCGCAGTTAGGCGAAGCGTTGCAATCAGCCGTCGCGCCCCCCGGCACGGTGCAAATCGTGAACGAGAACGGTGAGCAACTTTGGGATGTCGCATTCCAACTGATTGACGTGACCACCGGCGAGGCAGTGGGCGACTTTGTAGGTAGCGCGACGGTGGCTGGTGGGGACTACCGCGCGATCGTGCAGGGCGACTTTCCGTTGGAAGCGGTGATCGGCGTGATTTCCGGCGAAACGACCGAAGTCATTGTGGCAAGCCCGGCGCAAACTGGCATCCAGATGGTTGATCTGGCTGGTCAGCCGCTGCCTGAGATGAACTTCTCGATTGTCGATCCGGCAACCGCCGATTGGCTGAATGGCGGCACGGGTATTCTGGAACTGCCTCCAGGCGACTATCACGTCGTCGTAGATACCGCCTTCCCCCTGACATTCGATGTGACGGTCGTTGATGGGGCGCTGACGCCTATCCAGGTGGACCCGGCGGAGGGTATCGTTCGCATCGTGGATCTTTCGGGGAATCCGCTGCCGGAAATGTTCTTCAGCGTGACCGATCCGGTAAGCGGGGTGGAATTCTACGGGCAGGGCGAAATGCGTGCCTCAGCAGGCCTCCTCCCGGTGCGAGTCAGAACGGCATTCGACACGGTCACAGAAGCGACCGTCGAGGATGGCCAGACGGCCAATGTATCAGTGGACCCGGCCGAGGGCATCGTCCGCATCGTGGACCTGGCGGGCAACCCGCTGCCGGAGATGGCCTTCAGCGTGACCGACCCGGTGAGCGGGGAGGAAGTCTACGGGCAGGGCGAAATGCGCGTGCCACCCGGTCACTATCCGGTTCGCATTGCCACCACTTTTGACACACTCGCCGAGGCGGCCGTTGGAGATGGCCAGACGGTTGATGTGCCGGTGGACACGGCCTTCGGAACCGTGGTACTCGTCAATCTGGCCGGGGAGCCATTGCTTGACCAGGGGTTCGACATAATCCCACCCGGCGGCGAGCCAGTCTATGCCCGGGGCCAGCTAGATGTTCCGCCCGGCACGTATACCCTGCACGTGGACATTCAGCCGCCGGTTGAGGCCGAAATCACCGTTGCTGACGGCCAGCGGCTGGAAGTGCCTGTCAACAACGAGTTTGGAACGATCCGCCTCGTCGATCTTTCTGGGCAGCCGGTTACCGATCTGGGCTTTAATGTCACTGAGCCTTCAACCGGGGACGAAACGTATGCGACCGGGCAGATCATGATGCCGCCCGGAGAATACTCCGTGCGTGTTGACGCGGTCTTTCCGCTGGAAACCACTGTAACCGTCCGCGTGGGGGATACCACCGATGTTCGGGTGGACAACGCAACGGGCATTGTCCAACTGGTGGACGAGCAGGGGCAGCCGCTGCCTGATCTGGCGCTCGAAATCTTCCGCGACGATGGGCAGTCCGTGTATGGTTACGGGCCGCTTGCCGTACCGCCCGGCGATTACGGGGTGCAGGTTCAGACCGGATTCAGCTATCAGACTGAAATCAGCGTGGCCGGCGGCGAAACCGTCAACGTCACCGTGCCTTCGACCGGCACACTTCAACTGGTGGATGAAGAGGGAAACCCGCTGGACGAACTGCTCTACAACACAACCCGGCAGGAGACTGGCGAAACGCTTTCTGCACGTGGCCCAAGCGAACTGCCCCCCGGTCAGTATGACGTGGAGGTGTTTACGGTCTTCCCATTCGAGACGAGTGTGGAAATCAACCTTGGTCAGACGGCGGATGTAACCGTGAATACAGCGGCAGGAACCCTGCAACTCGTGGACGAGGACGGCAACCCGCTGAACGAGCAATTGTATACAGCCATGCGTCAGGAAACCGGCGAAACGCTTTCTGCGCGTGGTCCCAGCGAACTGCCCCCTGGTGCCTATACGGTTCAGGTATTCACCGTCTTCCCGTTTGAAACCGAAGTGGACGTGACAGTCGGTGAAACGGCCGAAGTCGAAGTCTCTACGGCGGCGGGCACGATCCAGTTGGTGGATGAGAACGGCGACCCCCTGCCCGATCAACTTTTCACCTTCACCAATACTGAAACCGGGGACAGCAGCTCGGCCACGGGGTCGCAGGAACTGCCGCCGGGTACGTACACACTGGATATCTACACCGTCTTCCCGCAGCAGGTTGAGGTGACGGTTGTGGCTGGCGAGACGGCCGAAGTCGAAGTCTCTACGGCGGCCGGCACGATCCAGTTGGTGGATGAGAACGGCGACCCTCTGCCCGATCAACTTTTCACCTTCACCAATACTGAAACCGGGGACAGCAGCTCGGCCACGGGGTCGCAGGATGTACCGCCGGGCGCGTATACGCTGGATATCTACACCGTCTTCCCGCAGCAGGTTGAAGTCGCGGTTGTGGCCGATGAGATCACGCCGGTCGAGGTGGATACGCGCACCGGAACCGTACGGATGGTGGATGGGCGGGGCAACGCGCAGCCAACCATGCTGTTCACAATCACCCGCCAGGAGGATAGTGCTGCAACCTCGGCCTCAGGCGAAATCGAAGTACCGCCCGGTGTCTACAGCATTGACGTGTACACGAGCAAGCCGTTTACGGTAGCCGTGGAGGTTGTCGAAGGCGAAGTGACCACTATCAACATCGTCAGCGCCGCGACTAACCGCCCGGCGCGATAGGCTCCGAGCCTGCACTACGCGCAGCGCGCATTTCCCCCTCTCGCTTTTCGGAGAGGGGGCAGGGGGTGAGGTATTAGGCGCAGCCGTTTGCTAATCGGCTGGCCGTCTTTCATAATCGGGCGCAGCGCAGTCTACCAGCAGGAGCATTATTCATGACGTTGCAAGCCGTTTCTACAACCAACGCCCCGGCGGCCATCGGGCCATACTCGCAGGGAATTGTCGTCAACGGCCAGATGATCTTCACGGCGGGCCAGACCGGCTTTGTACCAGCGACCATGCAGTTGGCCGAGGGCGGCGTGCAGGGGCAAACGCGCCAGGTGCTGGAGAACCTGAAGGCCGTGTTGGAAGCTGCTGGCTCTGGTATGGACCGCGTAGTCAAGACGACGGTCTACCTGAAGGACATGGGCGACTTCGCGGCCATGAACGAGATCTATGCCACATATTTTGGGGCACCGCCGCCAGCCCGAACCACGATTGAAGCGGCCCGCCTGCCCAAGGACGCCCTCGTCGAAATCGAGTGCATCGCTTTGATCTGAACCGAAATCACCTCGCTTGCATTGGGTCTTCACAGGGAGTGTGCCTAAGAGCTCCACGGCGTGCGTAGTTGCCCTCTCCCTGCGCGAAAAGGATTAAGGGTGAGGGCTTCCAGCAGTTGGCTCTCCATCCGATGAAGCGGCCGAGACTCGCCGCCGGGTGACAGGCAGGCGCACCAGAAAGGTGCTCCCTTCGCCCGGCGTGCTTTCCACCACGATGCTGCCGTTATGCGCATCAATGATGCGCTGCGCGATGGTCAACCCAAGCCCCGTGCCGCCAGTTTCAGGGTTGCGCGCTGCGTCAGCGCGATAGAAGTAGTCGAAGATCAGCGGGCGGTCTTCCGAACTGATACCGATACCGTTGTCGCGCACCGCCACGACGATCTCCTCCTCTTCGCTGCGCGTGGAAATCGTCACTATTCCGCCGTCCGGCGTGAAGTTGATCGCGTTCTGAATGAGATGCTTCATCAGCCGCCTGAACTCGGCCACGTCAAGCAGCGCTTCGGGCAGATCGTCCTCGCCGTCAAAGGTCAGAACCTGGCGCTTGCGCAGCGCCTGTGACATCACTTCCTGTACGGACTCGGCGATCTCCGCGTTAGTGTCGCGCCATGCGAACTGGTATTCGCCCGTGGCGCGCCGATCCAGCGTGGACATGACGAGCATATCGTCAATGAGCCGCACCAGATGGCTCACCTGCTCCTGAACACCCGCCACTTGCGCGTCCAGCCGTTCGGGGTCGTCCTTCATCCTGCGAATCAGGTACAGCCCGGTATTGATAGTGGAGAGCGGCGTGCGCAGGTCGTGCGACAGATTGTCAATGAACTGTTGCAGCGCTTCCACCTTTTCCTGCTCAACGCTCAGGCGCACCTGCTGTAATTCCGCTTCCTTGCGCTGCGAAATATCGGAGACGGTGGCGATCCGCATCACCTGGCCGCCAATCCGGATCGGCTGGCCGTGTACTGCTGCCCAGTAGCGGGTGCCATCCTTGCGCATGCCCTGCGTTTGATAGGGTTGCGCCGATTGCATCCACTGAACGGCGCGTTCGCGTTCCTCTGGCGCGTACAGTTCCAGCGTCGGCTTGCCGATCAGCTCCTTTTCGGTGAAACCGGTGAGTTCAGTGAAGGCGCGGTTGCAGTCCACCACCGTGCCGTTCTGATGAACGACGACGCCATCGAGCGTGGCCGAGAACAGCGTGCGATAACGCGCCTCGCTCTCCGCGACGGTCGCAATGGCGGCAAGTTGCCCGCGAACGTCGTTGCGGCGAAACACGCTGGCCACCAGCAGTAGAATCGCTACCCACAATAGAAAGATCAACGTGACGCTGAGTGAGGCGAACGTGACGGCCGGGTTGAACAGCAGGACGGCGATGATCAGCCCCAGCACCAGCAGCAGGGCGAGGACGAAGTCGCGGACACTGAGCAGAACATAGCAGATTAGGATCGGCGCCAGCAGCCAGATTGCCCCGAACGTGACCGCCCCAGTGGCGGCAGGTGGAATCGTGAGCAGAAATATGAACGGGCGCAGGGCCAGCCACAGCACGCACAACCAGACGGCGATGCGGAAATAGCCTGCTCGATTGATGAGGAAGACGGCGAGAAAGATAGCCGGGACAGCCAGCCGAGATGCCAGCGTTAGTTGCGCCGACCAACCCCAGCCGCTGACTACCCATGCGACCGGCAGCATGAACATGACGAAGGCGGCCAGCATCTGAGAGCGCGCTCGCGCAAATGGATCCACCCGTGGATGAGGGCGGGTGAGGAACTCCCATAGCGATTTCAGCCGGGCGCGGATGGAAATATTACCGGACAATGTCTACTCGTAACAGAATGACCGGAACCTTAGCTGCATTATAGACGGACGTGAGTGCTTCTGCGATGCGACCGGAATGGGCCATGCTTTTCCCCTCTCCGTGCACGGAGAGGGGGCCGGGGGTGAGGTTTCTTTCGCGCGCCGCCCCGGTCCGCCGTAGACGCACGCGGGCCTGTGCGTTATACTCATTGTCATGCACAAGCAGGTCTATTGAGGAGACGCTCGATGTCACTCACGATTGATCAGATCGCGCAGATGCTGGGTGGCGATGCCCGCACGCTGCTCGACTTCAACACGCCCAAGATCCCGAAGTCGGCGCTGCATCTGCCCGGCCCCGACTTCGTCGAACGTGTCTATACGCATTCCGATCGCACCCCGCAGGTGCTGCGCAGCCTCCAGCAGATGTTCGATCACGGACGGCTGGGCGGCACCGGCTACCTGTCCATCCTGCCGGTAGACCAGGGCGTTGAACACTCGGCTGGCGCGTCGTTCGCCCCGAACCCCGTCTACTTCGACCCCGAGAATATCGTTCGGCTGGCGATGGACGGCGGTTGCAACGCAGTCGCTTCGACCTATGGCGTGCTGGGCATGGTGGCCCGCAAGTACGCTCACCGCATCCCGTTCATGGTCAAAATCAACCATAACGAACTGCTCACCTACCCGAACAAGGCCGATGAGGTGATGTTCGGCCAGATTGAGCAGGCATGGGACATGGGCGCGGTGGCCGTTGGCGCAACGATCTACTT
>JAEURB010000413.1 GCA_016788435.1 Anaerolineae bacterium
GTGTCAATCAGCCCCATGTCATAGATGAGCTTGAAGATCGGCACCATGCTGGCCGTACCTGTCACCACCGACGAGAACAGGATCAGCACATAGGTGAAGATATTTCGTCCCGGAATATTGCTGCGCGACAGGCCATAGGCGGCCATCGCGGCGACGATGCTGACGCCGATCATCGTGCCGAGGCCGATGATGACGGTGTTCAACAGCCCGCGCATAGCGATGTTGTTGTTGAGCACCTCCTGGAAGTTGGCCAGGGAGAACGTTTCCGGAATCGCCACCGAGAGGGACGCCTGTGGATTGAATGGCGCGAAGATGAACCACAGGAGCGGTGTGAGGAAGAAGACCGCTACTGCCACAACAAAGAGATTGAGCAGGATGCGCGATACAGGAGTCTTCACGCGGTCTGCCCCTTTCGGGTGCGAAGAAAGAACAGGTAAATGCTGGCCAGCGTCAGGTTAATGAGCAGTACCACCATCGCAATCGCGCTGGCTTCGCCAAACTGGAAGTCCCTCAAACCCACTTTGTAGGTGTGGATCGCGATGATGTTAGTGGCATAGGTCGGGCCGCCGCCGGTGATCAGGTATGGCCCGAACGTGTTGAACGTCCACAATGTAATCAGGATCAGGTCAGTGGCGATATAGCGCTGCAACAGCGGGAATAGGATATCGCGGAACTTCTGCCACGCGCTCGCGCCAATCACGTCCGCTGTTTCCATGTAGGAGGGCGGAATGGACGAAAGCGCCGATGAAAAGAGCAGCATCGAGAACGCCGTTCCGCGCCAGGTATTGAACACGATGATGCTGAGCAGCGGATACTTGAACAGCCAGTCCATGCCCTGGATGCCGAGCAGCCCCAGCAACTGGTTCAGCGTGCCATCGGGGTTGAGATAGGCGAACCAGGCGAACGCCACCACCACGTCCGGGATGATCCAGGCCATGATGGCTACCCCGAACACGAATTCGCGGCGGATGCCTTTGCGCCGATGAAAGGCGACGGCAATCGCCATGCCTAACGCGGCCTGGCCAATGAGCGCCGACCCAATCACAAACTGAGCGGTGATGAAAAGGCTGTGGCCCAACTCGCCGCGCCGCATCCAGGTATCGGGGTTGAACAGCGCGACGTAGTTCTCCAATCCAACGTTCTGCGGGTTGAGCGCGTTTGCCCCGACCAGCGCCTGATTGGTGAAACTCATCATGAAGACAGAGATGAACGGGTAAACCAGAAAGACCGCCACGAAGGTTAAGGCTGGCAGCATAAACAGCAAGCCTATCCTGCGCGGAATGATCGCCTTCTGCATCAGTAAAATCCCTTTTCAGAGCAGAGCGCGGCGCGGGGTAAACAGGTCAAAATACAAAGCTAAAAGCACAAGGTATAGAGTCGAGAATCGGGCTAACGTACGCCTGAATAAGTCCTACTCGTCACTTTCTACTTTGCACTTTCTACTGACAGGTGGGGCACCCCTGAGGGGCGCCCCACTCGAAACTGGTACTACTTACCCGTCCAGCGGAATACGCTCGACGTTTTCCTCACCCACGAGTTCGACGACTGCCGCGTCGAAGGCGGCCATCGCTTCTTCGGGAGTCATCTCGCCCGATACGATGCGCTCGGTCATGAGCTGGATCTGCGCGGACACCTGGTTGTAAGCCGGCAGCTGCGGGCGGATCACCGACAGGGGCAGTACTTCGGTCGCAATCCGGGTCATCACGGCATCGTTCGGAACCGACACGTCTGTGCGGGCGCGAATACGCGGCTGAATCTGCTGAAGCGCGTCGGCAGCGTCCTTGCCGAACATGAACTCCATCAACTGCCAGGAGAGGTCAAGGTTGGCGCTGTTGGGATTGAGCACGAAACCCGTGCCGCCTGAGGCCGAAACAAAGTCCTGCCCACGATAGCCAGAGCCCGGTTCCTGGGCCGGCATCATGACGAAGTTGACCACCTCATCACGATTCTCGATGGGGAAGTTGCCGCCCGGCACCAGCACGCTGCGCCAGAAATAGTCGCCTTCGACCAGCATGGCGGCTTCGCCCTTCGAGAAGGCTTCGAAGGAGAGGTCGCGACCGTTCTGAACGAGCTGCCAGCGAACGTTACCCAGTTCCTCGTCGCCGTAGATCGTTTGGTAGAGTTCCAGCGTATCGAGGATGGCGGGGCTGCTGACAATCCACTTGCCCGTTTCGAAGTCGTAGACGTGCTCACCCGCGCCGAGCAGGGCCATGATGTATCCCTGCAGTGTAGTGGCTTCGCCCATCGCCGTGCCAGCGTTCAACTGGAGCGGCGTGACACCGGGCAGAGCTTCCTTGATGGTGCGCGCGGCATCGAGCACATCGGCCCAGCTCGTGGGCTGCCAATCGCTGGCGATGCCCGCCTGCTCGAGCAGGTCAGTACGAACCCAGATCACGCGGCCATCGGTACCACGCGGCATGCCGTACAGCTCGCCGTTGTAGCCCATGATCTCCTGAATAGCCGGCGGGATCACGCTCCAGCCTTCCCAATCGAGCGCGGCGTCGCCAACCAGCTCGGTCAGCGGCTTGACCAGCCCGCCCTCAGCAAACTCGGGAAGCCAGAAGCCGTCGAAGGCCAGCACGTCGGAACCGCCGCCCGCGCCGAGGTCGAGCGCATACTGCTGGCGAAGGTTCTCACCGCTACCGGTGAACTCTATCGGGGTGACCACAACCGGCGTGCCAGCCGCAGCCATCGCCGCTTCGAAATTGGGCTTCACATACTCGTTCAGCCACTGCAGTTCGGCGCCACTGACTCCGGCAATGGTCAGTTCAACGGGTTCCTGAGCCGACACCGAGGCGGCGAACAGCAGGACGACGATCAACACGAGCAACCACTTCAAGTGCTTTGACACGATCTTCCCTCCACTTTCGTCTCAATATTCATTGATGGTATGAGCCGGATTGCCCGTTCCTGGCGGGGCCGTCGAGCCTCGCTCGATGAGCGTCGTGGGCAACAGAGTTACGATTTCCCGATTGACATCTCCTTCCATCAGCGTGATCAGACGGCGCGCCGCTTCAGCGCCCATCAGATGGGCATTCTGCGCGACGGTCGTCAGGGGCGGCGTTTGGTATTGAGCGATGTCGAGGTCGTCAAAGCCGACGACCGACACATCACCAGGGTTGGTCAGACCGGCCGCGGAGATCGCCCGCTGCACGCGAACCGCCATCCAGTCATTGACAGCGAAAATAGCAGTCGGTCGTGAAGGTTGCTTTAAGCCAGCAATAAGCGGCGAAATCTCGTCGCTGCCGGCGCTGGCATAAGCCTCGTAGGAACTCATTTCAGCGTCGCCGCCGATCAGGAGCGGAGGCAGCACCTCCAACCCCTGCAGATGCAGCGCGTCCTGATAGGCGCGATAGCGCTCGGCCACCGGCCATAGATCCATATGCGGGCGGGCGACAAACAGAATGCGGTGATGCCCCAGGCGAATCAGGTGGTTCATCGCCTGGAGGCCGCCGGCGTAGTTATTGCTGCTCACACAGGGAAAGATGACGCCGTTGACGGGCCGATCCATCAACACGACCGGCGCGGTGACTTCGCCCGACGTGAGGATGCGGCCGTTGACGGTATTCCGCACCGGCACGAGGATGAAGCCCTTAACGCCTTCCTTGCCGTACTGGGCCAACAGGCGATTTTCTTCTTCCGGGTTGCGGTCGGTGCTGGAGAAAAGCAGGCTGTAACCCTCTTTGCGGAGGACTTGCTCGGCGCCGGCCAGCAGATTCATGGCGAAGGTGCCCCGGTACTCCGGAATGATGAAGACGACCGTATTGCGGCTGGGCGGCTGTTTCTTTGGTTCGGCGACAAAGGTGCCCTTCCCTGCCACCCGGTAGATTAGCCCTTCGTCCTGCGCCGATTGCCACGCGCGCTGCAGCGTGGCGCGGCTCACCTTGAGCGTCTCCACCAGTTCCAGTTCACCCGGCAGCATATCGTGCGGTTTCAACACCCCCGTAACGATTCGATGCCGCAACTCGTCCAGAAGCTGAACGTGCAGCGGCAGTGAACTTTCCTTGGAGATGCGAAAGTCGTCCATGTCTACACCTGTCCGGACAGGACTAGTGTAGCGCGTCAGAACCGAAATGCAAAAAGCTGGTTTTCGCCAGAGCCGAGATGAAGCCGGGCAGCCGGTGTGCTCGCGAGCACTCCCGACACCACCTTGTGTCCGCACCTGACCTCAGTCCCGGCCCCCCCTCCGCGTGCAGAGAGGGGAGGATGCAGCGCACTTAGCGAACCTATGACAAATCGAGACAGCGAGACAGAATCAAAAAAAGAGACAGACACTTAAGGGAAGAATATACAGGACAGCAGGACTGGACAGATTCGAAATAGCGGACAATTGATGCTCCGCGCGACACGCTAACACAGTGCATCCTAGACCAGGTGCGCTGGTTTCGGGAGAAGGCATGGTAGACCAGATAGTCGCAAAGCGGGCAGATATGTGACTGCGCCCTGGACACTACAACCTGCCCCGGCAAGTGGGGATATTGCAAAGTCGAGTATGTCGCTTCACTGCGATCTCTCTCCCCGACCCCTTTCCGCCTGCGCAAGAAGGGGACGGAGGTAAGGTAAAGCTTTGAAACAGGCGAATTTGCATTAGTCGTGCATTTCTCCACCCATTCGCCCGAAAACGCGGTAGACTTGATTCAGTTTCCACAATGTGGAAACTTGTGTTGACACGCGAAATCCGTCGCGGATATGTTACGTGGCACAGATGCGCTCGAACATTTGGACTCGACCATGTCCGGATCTGTTCAGTCTGTGGAACGTGCGCTAGCCATTCTTGAACTTCTGGGGAACGCCGATATTCACCTCGGCATTTCCGAGATCGCTCAATCGAGCAAACTTCCCCCCTCCACCGCCCATCGGATGCTGGCGACGCTGATGGAGCTCGGCTACGTCGAGCAAAACCCGGAAACCAGCAAATACACGCTCGGCGTTCGCATCCTCCAGCTTCGCGGCGCGGTCATCGGCCACCTTACGCTCGGTGTTCACGCTATGCCGGTTATGAAGCTGCTCATGAACCGCGTTAACGAAACCGTTCATCTGGCGATCCTGAACAAGGGCGAGATCGTTTACATCGAAAGAGTGGAAGGGCTGAAGACGCAGGGCATGTACACTCGCATCGGCAAACGCGCCCCGGCGCACTGCACGGCCCTTGGCAAGGTGATGCTGGCCTTCACGCCGCAGCACCTATGGTATGAGCAGGTCGTGCGCCGGAACGGGCTGAAGCGTTTCTCGGCGACGACGATCACGACCGAAGACGCACTGTTTGCCGAGCTTCAGCGCATTTACAAGCTGGGCTACGCGGTGGATAACGGCGAAACCGGAGAAGCGGTACGCTGCGTCGCCGGGCCGATCCACGACTACACCGGCTCGGTGGTGGCCGCGCTCAGCATTTCAGGGCCGCAGACGCAGGTGACGCCTGGCCGGGTGCCCGAACTGGGCGCAGCAGTACTTGCCGCCTGCCAGGCAATTTCGGAGAAGCTGGGCTATAAGGCCGGCCACGAACTGTAGTGTCTCGCGCTGTCCCGCGCGATGCATGACGAAGGAGTTAGCAGCGAGAGGAGTGGATACCTGAGCGAACACGCGGTCACGGAAACCGAGCAGCACGCTTTCGCACGTTCTGAATCATTTGGGAGACCCGGCAATGTGGAAAAGACGCCTTACCCTGGCCATCCTGCTTTCCCTGCTTCTCATCCTCACCCTCGTGCCCGTCCAAGCCCAGGAAGCGGGCGGTGGCGGCACCCTGATCGGCGCATTTGATGTCGGCCCTGGCGGCGCGCCCAAGGTCATCCCGTTTATGGATACGGCCGGTCGCACCTGGCTGTCGAAAATCTGGAGCCCGCTCATTAGCTGGAACGAAGACATGAGCGCCCTCACGCCGCAGCTCGCCACCGAATGGTCGGCCAACGAAGACTCGACCGTGTGGACGTTCAAACTGCGCGAAGGCGTGTTGTGGCACGACGGCGAGCCATTCACCGCCGACGACGTGGTGTTCTCGCTCAACCTGGCGCTGAACCCCGACGCAGCGACCGCATTCCCCGGCTTCTCGTCGCTGTCCCGCGAGAAGGTAGCCGCCATCACAGCGGTTGATGACTACACGGTGCAGATTGAGCTGACGGAGCCGAATCCGCGCCTGCCCTTCTTCATGATCTTCGCCTGGGTGCTCCCCGAACACGCACTGCGCGACCTGAACCCGGCCGAATATCAGACGACCGACTGGTTCTTCACGACGCCAATTGGCACCGGCCCGTTCATGCATGAGGAATACGTGGCCGATCAGTACTGGTCACTGGTACCCAACCCCAACTACTGGAACGGCGCGCCCAAGCTCGACCATCTGATCAACCGCTACTTCGCCGATGAGACTTCCGCGCTGGTGGCCCTGCAGAGCGGCGAAATCAACTTCACCTACGTCAGCGGCGACGTCTTTCAGCAGCTTCAGGACTCGGGCTACCAGATCTATGACGGCCCATCTGGCGTGACGAACTACGTCATCATGAACCTGCGCAATCCGGCGTTCCAGGACGTTCGCGTACGTCAGGCGTTCCTGTACGCCATTGACCGCCAGGCGATTACCGAAACCGTGCTGAAGGGTACGGCGACCGTGGTTCCGTGCATCTCGCCATTCCCCAACATGTGGCCCGATGCCTCGGAACTGAACGACTACGCCTACAATCCTGAGATGGCCGTGCAGCTTCTGACCGAAGCCGGTTACGATACGGCGGCGGCGTGGGAACTGGTGACCTATTACAGCAGCCAGTTCCACCAGGACGCGATGGCGGCACAGCAGGCGTTTCTCGCTCAGGTTGGCATCAACGTCGTACCGCTGGCGCAGGACGTTCCCACCTACAACTCGTACTTCTACACCGGAGAGGGCTGGGATCTCTCCTACCGTGGCGTTGGCGTGAACTACGGCAACTTCCCGTTCAACTTCTATGAGCCGGGTGGCCAGCCCACGACCGACGGCGAGCCGCTGCAGGGCCAGAGCTTCCCCGAGCTGCTGGACCTGATCGCTGCAGCCCGCGTCGAATCTGACCCCGACGCCTATCTCGGCCTGCTGCAGGACATCTGCAAATTCCAGAACGAGAACGCGCTGGAAGGCTATATGTGGACGGCCATTCGCTACGGCGCTGGCTCGGATAACCTGCAGGACTTCTACTGGTTCCCGGCGGCCGGTGGTGGCCCATACGAAGATCACGCCGAACTCTGGTCGGTTAACCAGTAAGCAACTTCGGTCTGGCGCTGGCGGGGAGAACGCGGTTCTTCCCGCCAGCCGCCCGCCTTGCAGGAGGTGAACCGTGACCAAGTATCTGATTCGACGGATTCTGCTCTCCATTCCGGTGCTGGTGATGATTACAGTCATCATCTTTGCCCTGATGGAAGTGGCCCCCGGCGATGCCGTAGACTATTTCCGGCCGCCTGATCTGGTGATGACCGAGGAGGCGACGCAGGCCCTGCGCGAACGCTTCGGCCTCGATCAACCGGCCCCCGTGCGCTACATACAGTGGCTGAGTAATGTCCTGAAGGGCGACCTCGGCTATCGCTTCACCGACGGGGAGGCTGTTTCAACTATCGTTGGCCGCCGACTGGGTGCGAGCCTGCTGTTAATGGGGACGGCGCTGGCTATTGGCGTCCTCGTTGGCGTTCCGCTCGGCGTGTTCATCGGGCAGAAACAATATTCTCTCTGGGATTTTTCGCTCACCGGCCTGTCGTTTCTGGGCATTTCGATGCCGTCTTTCATCGCCGGCCTCATCGCTCTGCTCATCTTTTCCGTCAAGCTGGGCTGGTTCCCGGCCGGCGGAATGCGCCCCGTGACGTCTGAGCCGACGCTCTGGACGACCCTCTACCACCTCGCGCTGCCGAGCGTGGTGCTGAGCCTGGGTTTCATCGCCACCTTCATGCGCTACTCGCGCTTCAGCATGCTGGAAGTCGTGCGTATGGATTATGTCAATTCTGCGCGCGCCAAGGGCATTTCAAACCGCGCCGTTACGTGGCGGCATATTGTGCCGAACGCCATCCTGCCCGTAATCACGGTCATCGGGCTGAGTATCCCCGCACTGGTGGTCGGCGCGGTCTTCACGGAGACGGTTTTCAGTTGGCCGGGCATGGGATCGCTGTATCTCGAGGCGGTGCGCGGCCGTGATATTCCGCTGCTCATGGGCATGACGCTCGTGATCGCCATTTTTGTGCTTGGCGCCAATATCCTGACCGACGTGGCATATGCCATCGTAGACCCCCGGATTCGCTATGACTGACGCAATTCGGAACACCTCACGAGCGGGCGCGGGCGTCAGCAGCATGGAAACGCTACCGAAGCCCCAGAAAAATCGCACGCTGCGCCGTTTCATGCGCCATCGGCTGGCGATGATCGCCGTCGTGGTGCTCACCGGCATTGTCATCGTTTCAGTCTTCGCGCCGGTCTTCGCGCCCTATCCGCCGGATCAGATTGACCTGCGGGCCGCCGGAATGCCACCCTCACAGGCCCACCCGCTGGGAACCGACCGGGTCGGGCGTGATGTGCTGTCGCGAACCCTGTACGGCGGCCAGGTTTCGCTGCTGGTGGGCGTGGGCGCGACCGCTATTGCTGCCACCATTGGCATCGTCATCGGCGCGGCATCAGGCCACTACCGGGGCGCGACGGATGGCATCCTGATGCGCATCACCGATACCTTCATGACGTTTCCCAGCATCGTCATCATGCTCACGCTGGCCGCTCTGCTGCCCCGCAGCGTCTGGAATCTGGTCTTCATCATCGGCCTGCTGAGTTGGCCGGGCGTAGCGCGGCTCGTGCGCGCTCAGTTCATGTCACTGCGCGAGGCGGAATTCGTAACGGCCTGCCGCTGCCTGGGCGTTCCTGACCGGCGGATTATCTCGCTGCACATCTTCCCGAACGTACTCGCGCCGCTGGTGGCCCTGATCACCTTCAGTATCGGCGCGATCATCCTGACGGAGGCCGGCCTGAGTTTTCTTGGGCTGGGGGTCGCCCAACCAACCCCAAGCTGGGGCAACATGCTCGAACCGGCCCGTAAC
>JAEURB010000414.1 GCA_016788435.1 Anaerolineae bacterium
CCAGCGTCAGATTGGTGCGCCCATGATAGGCCCCTTCGAAGACGATGATCGCCTGGCGGCCAGTGTAGGCGCGTGCGATCTTGATCGCTGTTTCGTTGGCTTCCGCGCCGCTGTTCAGCAGCACGGTCTTCTTCGGGTAGACACCCGGTGTGACTTCGTTGAGTAGTTCGGCCGTGCGCACATAGGGTTCGTAGGTGCCGACGATGGCGCAGAAATGGATCAGCTTTTCGGCCTGGTCCTGCAGCGCCTGCACCACGTTCGGCGGGCAATGACCAACCGCCAGCGCGCCGATACCGCCCGCCAGGTCGAGGAGCGTATTGCCGTCCACGTCGGTGACCACCGCGCCCTGTGCGCGCTCGACGGCGATGGCCGTGGCCTTGGCAGCTCCGCGCGGCGTGGCGGCTTCGCGGCGGGCCACCAGTGCGAGGCTGTTCGGGCCGGGGATGGCAGTTTTCAGGTGAATGGTCGGCATGATCTCGTTTCCGTTTCAACCGTAAACATTGCCCATCATTCTAACCCGCCGTGCAACGGAACGGCCAGCAGTCCACAGCCAGGTAGCAGGACAACCGCATCAATATTCGCCCATTGCCTGACGCCCTCATCCTCCAGCACCCTTCTTCTACAGCGAGGAAGAAGAAAAACGAGCGAAGCGGGCCACCTTCCCTCTGCCTAAGGGAGAGGGACTAAGGGTGAGAGCCACGCGAGTAATAAGGTGTTGTAAAAATTAGCCGTAAACTGGTTGCGCGAAAGGTAAACTTGCCCCATATATGGAGTGAGCGGCTTGAGGCAATCCATTCAGTGAGCGGGCCGCCTGAACTTCACAAGGAGCAGAAACTGATGAAACGCTGGAAGTTGTTGCTTGCGCTTGCTGTTCTGGTCGCTGCCCTCGGGCCGGCGGCGCTGGCGGGCGCGCAGAAGGCATCGCTCGACCCGGCTGCCGACCCGAACTACGGTTCGTGGCCGCTGGCCGCATTTCCCGATCCGTTCATCATGACGGTGCAGGCTGGCGGTGATGTAGACGCTGGTTCGGCCAATGTCGGCACTGGCTGCGTGGGCCAGGTCACGGCCAATCCTGACATTGTGTTTGAGTTCGACGGTGGCCCGTTCCGTGCCTTTTTCGCGGCGGAGGGGGATACCACGCTGATTGTGAGCCTGCCCGATGGCACGTTCGCCTGTAATGATGATGGCGTGGGGATGAACCCGGTCGTAGACCTCCCCAACGCGGCAGCGGGCAGCTATGCGATCTGGATCGGTACGTTCAGCACGGGCAGCCTCGTGCCGGGTTATCTGGTCGTTACCAGCGGCGCATCCATGCCCGGCGCGCTGTCGTCGGTCCTGCTCGGCGGCGCTTCAGCCTCGTCCAATACCACGACCACGACGACCACCACGACGACCGGCGCGCAGCTTGACCCGACGGGTAACCCGTCCTTCGGCACACTGACGCTTGGCCCCGGCTTCAGCCCTGACCCGACCGAACTGCCGATGGTGGCGGGCGGCGACGTGGACATCTTCTCGATGAACCTCGGCACACAGTGCCGCGGCTTTGTCGCCTCTGCGCCCGATGCTCGGGTGGCCTACACCGCAGCCGGCCGCTTCCTGCGTATCTTCTTCCAGAGTGAGCAGGATACGACGCTGGTTGTCCGCCTGCCCGATGGATCGTTCGTCTGCAATGATGACTTCCCCAGCACGCTCGACCCGCTGGTGGACATCAACGCACCTGCTGCCGGCACGTACGACATCTGGGTAGGCACGTTCTCGTCCAATACGCCGGGCGACGGTACGTTGTTCTTCTCCAGCGGCAACACAGCCGACCCGACTAATACGCAGTAGAACCGGCTCCAAATCCAGCCATGCGCCCCGCTTCCCGCGAAGCGGGGCGTTTTATTGCTGTCCTACCTGTGAGGCGGGCCTGACCGTACAATAGCCGTTCAAGCTGCCCGTTCGGAACCAGGATTTCACGCGATGGATTTACCCATACGCTTCCAGTTCATCCCTTATCCGCTGTGGCGGCGGCGCGGGCTGGCCAGGCTGCGCGGCCTGCTGCGCCGCTTCACGGCCGCCGATGCCGATGCTCAACCCCCGGCCACACCGGCCCACATGGCGCATTACCTCACGCGCTGGGGCATTCTGCCGGACGGTATGAACAGCGCCGCCGCTCGCGATGCACTGGCCGCCGCCCGTCCGGACGTGGCCGCTGCGCCGCCCGCTTCTCAAGCGGCCTCGTTCGATGGCCCGATCCGCCTGCCCGCCCAGTGGGAGCCTGTCGAGGCGGTGATACTGGCCTGGCCCGCGCTCTACCCGCCGTTGTGGAAGGCCGCAGCCGAAATAGCCGAGGCTATCAGTCCGGTGGCGCGGGTGGATATTCTGGTGAATGACCCGCTGTGGGCGGCGGCGGTCTGGCTGTTTCTGGAACGGCGAGGGCTGGCGAAGCTCGATCAGATCCGCTTTGTCTACCTGCCAACCAATGATATCTGGGTGCGCGATTACGGCCCGTTTGTGGGATTCCGGCCGGATGGCTCACGCGCGGCGCTCGATGCCATCTACGATCCGCTGCCTGCCTATCCAGCGGGCCGCGATGACGCGATGCCCCGCCGCTATGGGGCGCTGCAGGGTATCCCCGTGCGGACGCTTGACCTGCACACTGAGGGTGGTAACTTCTGGAGCGATGGGCAGGGTACGCTGTTCGCCAGCGTGGGCATTTACGGCCGTAATCCGCACCTCAGCCGGGCGGAAGTCGAACAACGGTTGCATGAGGCGTTCAGCTTCGACCGCCTGCTGGTCACAGACCCGCTGTGGAGTGAGGAGACTGGTCACATTGACCTGGTGATGAAGTTGGCCGATAGTCAGACAATCCTGATCAACCCGCCCTCGACACCCTTCAATCGCCAGCGGCTCCAACGAGCGAAGGCGCTGCTCGGCGGCGAGTTGAGCGCAAACGGTCAGCCGTACCGCCTGCTCGAACTGCCCATGCCGCCGCCATACCTGAACTGGGGCGTTTACCCGGTGTGGCGCAGCTACACCAACAGCCTCACCGTCAACGGGCGCGTGCTGCTTCCCGTCTTCCGCGTTGGCCACGATGCCCGCGCACTCGCTCTCTACCAGAACGCACTGCCTGATTTCGAGATCGTGCCAGTAGATTGCTCACAAACGGCCAATGGCGGCGGCGCAGTCCACTGCCTGACGAAAGAAGTGCCGAGTGCCGAGTGCCGAGTGCTGAGTACTGAGTGCTGAGTAAGACGAAAGGTCTTTGACTCAGCACTCAGCACTCAGTACTCAGCACTGTTTAGTTGAACTTGCCCGGGTATACCTCGCGGGCGAGGGCTTCCTCCTGCGTCACCAGCGCGTCCAGCGTTTGCAGGCCTTCATTCCAGAACGCCGGATCGCTCAGATCAACACCGATTTTCCCCAGAATGCGCTCCGGGTAGTCGCTGTCGCCCGCCGATAA
>JAEURB010000436.1 GCA_016788435.1 Anaerolineae bacterium
GGAATTGCGCAGGATGGCCTCGCGCAGAGTGGCGGTCGCCAGCTTGGAGCCGCGCAGATTGGCCCCGTTGATATCGAGGCGCGTCATATCGAGCGCCGTCAGGTCCACGCCCGAGAGGCGCGGAGTGGCCCCGGCCGGAACAAGCGCCAGGATCAGTTCCTTGCGAGTGATTTCAGCCATGCGCTCGTTCCTCCTGCTGATAGGTAATGATCTGGTCAATCGTCTCGTTCAGGGTGGTGGTGGGCGACCAGCCGATGGCCGCCTGAATCTTGGCGGCGCTGGGCACGCGGCGGCGGAAATCCTCGAAGCCGGTTTCGTACGCCTCTTCGTAGGGCACGAGCTGGATGGGCGAACTGCTGCCCGTCCGTTCGCGCACGCGCTCGGCCAACTGGCGGATCGTTACCTCTTCACCACTGCCGATATTATAGACCTGACCGACTGCGCCCGCATATTCGGCCAGCGCGTGAATCGCCTTGACGACATCGTAGACGTTGCCGAAGCAGCGCTGCTGCTCGCCGTCGCCATAGACGAGGATCGGCTCGCCGGCCAGCGCCCAGCGCACGAAACGCGGCACGACCATGCCATACTGCCCGCGCTGGCGGGGGCCGACCGTGTTGAACAGGCGGAAGATGGTCACCGGCAGGCTGGTTTCCTTGTGGTAGGCCAGCGCGAGAAACTCGTCCACCATCTTCGAGGCGGCGTAGCTCCAGCGGTTGCGGATGGTGGGGCCAAGCAGAACGTCATCATCCTCGCTGAACGGAATGCGAACGCCCTTGCCGTAGACTTCCGAAGTCGAGGCGATCAGCGTTTTCTTGCGGTAGCGGCGGGCGGCCTTGAGCACGACTTCGGTGCCGCCGATATTGGTCTCAATCGTCTCAATCGGCTCGCTGATGATGCGCTGCACGCCCACCGCCGCCGCCAGATGGAAGATGACATCGCACTCGCTGACGAGGCGATCCATGACGTGAATATCGCGGATGTCCTCGATGGCGGCGCGAAAACCGGCGTGGCCATCAAGCGTGGCGAGGTTGCGGATGTCCCCCGTGGACAGGTTGTCAATGATGGTGACGTGGTAACCGGCGGCGACCAGGCGTTCGGCCAGATGGCTGCCGATGAAACCCGCGCCGCCGGTGATCAGCGCATGAGGCATGAGGTCAGTCCTGTGTGCGGCAAGGAACCCCGATCATGGTACTCGATTCGGCGCAGTGGGACAACGGCAGGGGCGAGTAGGGCGGACTCGTTCACAGCTCTGAATCGCTGATTCGGCCCGCACCTTAACCATTCTGTTATTAACTTGACAACCGGAAAACGCCCGATAAATACTGATTGCAGAAACCATTGCAGAGATTTTCTTGGTGGAGGGCGCTCATTCGTCGCGGATTGTTACTGCTGGGTTTGCTGCTTGTCACGCTAACCGGCCTCGCGCTGGCGCAGGAAACGACGCCTGAGCCAGCCTGGCCCACCGAAACACCCACGCTCACACCGACGGTGACTTTCACTGACACGCCGCTCCCAACAGCGACGGAAGCCCCGCTTCCCACCCATACTCCGCCCACATCTAGCCCGCTTCCTACCGAGACGGCCATTCCCACGGTAGAAGCAACGGTGGAGACAACTGCCGAAACGACAGCAGAAATAACGGAGACTCCCACTTCAACGCCGTCACCGACCGCAACGGGCACTTCCACGGAAACGCCGACTGTGACCGCTACCCTGACTGAGACAGCGACCGGTACTCCGCTTCCGCCGGAGCCGGAACTCCGGCCCGTCATTCTGGGCGACTTTGATACCGGATACCCCGGGGATTGGCTGCTGGGCGCAGGCTGGTCGTGGGAATCCGTCCAGAACGAAGGCGTACTCCAACTCCTCAACAGCCCGGAGGCGGCGTTGCTTCAATGGGGCGGCTTGCTTAACGTCGCGCTCTCCGCCCGCTTCCAGGTGCAATCCGGCGGGCTGCGCCTGAGTGTGCGCCAGAGCGCCGCCGGCAGCTACAGCGCGGTCATAAACAGCGGCGGCCTGCTGCGCCTGTTCCGTGGCGAGGAAGAGCTGGCCTCGGCGTTTGTGGGCGCGGCAGCCGCCGGGCAGTGGCGCACGCTGCGGCTCTCGGCGATGGCGGACGTGGTGCGGGTGGCGCTGGATGGGGTGGAAGTACTGACCGTTGCCGACCTCAGCCCACTGCCGCCGGGCGCAATGACGCGGGCAGGCGCGGGCAGCAGTACCCTCTGGATCGGTGACTATCGGGTGGAGCGCCCGCTGGCAGAGTTAGAGGCGGAGACCCGGTCAGTGGCGGCGCTGGCGTTTGGGTCCGTGGCTGGCCAGAGCAACAGCCCGATTGTCTTCACCAGCAGCCGCGATGGGGACACAGAAATCTTCATTCTCGACCCGGCCGTGTGTGATGGAATCGTCGATTGCCCGGCCACCCAACTGACCTTCAATGCGGTCGTTGATTCCGATCCTGTTCTCTCGCCCGACGGCAGCCAAATCGCCTTTACTTCCCTGCGCGATGGCAACTACGAACTCTACCTCATGAATGCCGATGGCAGCGGCCCGGTTCGTCTGACCTCCAACAGCGCCAGCGATAAAGACCCCACGTGGTCGCCGGATGGTCGTCGTATCGCTTTCGCTTCAAATCGCACTGGTCACAACGAGATTTACGTGATCAACCTTGACCAATGTGGGACGGGCGCCGATTGTCCGGCGGCGCAGCTTACGGCCAGCGTCAACCGTTCCAGCGAACCCGCCTGGCACGGAAACCGGATCGCCTATAACTCGTTTGAAATCGGCCCCAGCGGCGAAATCTGGGTGATGAACGAGGATGGCAGCGGCAAGCAGCAGTTGACCAACTCCAACTCCATTGACGCGATGCCCGCCTGGTCGCCCGACGGAAGTGAGATTGCCTTCCTCAGTAATCGCTACACCTTGAGTAATTACGACGTAGTCAAGCTGAATTACAGTCAGTGCACAACGCCTCCCAACTGCCCGGTCACGCGACTGACGACCGTTGCCGCCTATGATTATCACCCGGCCTGGTCGCCCGACGGCAGCGAGATTGCCTTCACCTCGGATCGGAACGGCTTCGCCCAAATTTACGTCATGAATGCGGACGGAACGAATCAGGTCCGGCTCACCTATACGGACGCAAATCGCGATCCCCAGTGGTGGGGGCCTCAATGCCCGACCGAAGGCGCGATAGGGGCGCTTGGGGCAGGCGGGGAGTACTGCATTGTGCCCACGCCAACCCCCACCCTTGAGCCACCGGAACAATGTCTTGGATATCCGTTTAACAATGACTTCGTCAATGTTCGACAACAACCGTCAATTGACAGTGCGGACATTGGCGACCTGACGACGAATGGGCGCGCATTGCTTGCACGCTGGACTGTCGGAACACCGCAGCGTTGGGACGACTGGTATCTTGTCACGGAGCCATTAGGGTCTAGTGGTCTCGGTTGGGCGCGCGCCGATGTTGTTTATACCAGTCCCCGCTACGGTGCAGCATGTGGGCTACCGGTGTGGGATCAACCAGAAGCGCCTGCTAACGAGTCGATTGATCTCGAGAACTTGCCCCCGCCGATGGCCCCGCCAAGCGAGCCAGATGGCGTATTCTTCGAGATTCAAGACATGACGTTAACGGATTTGCGTCTCCCTGCGCCGTTCACCGCACTGCCGGCACCAGACACGCTCTACGAGACCAACGTCTATGGCATGACTACTTTCGCTTTTTGGGATACTTGGAGCGGCCAAGAGTACTATGACGGCACTAACCA
>JAEURB010000443.1 GCA_016788435.1 Anaerolineae bacterium
TGAACTGCGCATGCTGCGGGCCGATGAGGGCCGTCAACGGTTCCGGCAGGTGGTAGGGGTGGAGAAGCACCGCGTGATCGCGCTGACCGATGGCGAAAACGGCGGCCTGTTCATCCATGAACTGATGTGCGAAGACGATTATCCCCACAATGTGACGGCCTATCACGTCGCCCGGATTGCCGATAGCAGTGGCAGTGCCTAACCGTCCGCTGCCTTCAGCTTGAGATAGCCCGCCGCGGCGAGGCGCACTTTGGCGTCGTCGAGCGTCAGGCAGACCTCAAACTGCCCGCCAGCCGGGCCGAGGAAGCGGGTGAAGGTATTGCCGAGCATTCGCGTGAACGGGCTTCTGGAAACCAGCACGATTTGGCGCAAGCGGTGGTGGCGGCGCGCCATCATCGTACGGCCATTGGAAAGCGCGTGCGGCAGATTTAGCGCCTCGTGCGGAAAATCCATGATCAGAGCACAAGGGTGATCGCCCGTAACCGACAGCAGGCGGCTGATTTCGTCCTGCGCGCGAAACGCCTCGTCCCACACCAATTGCCCTTCGACGGCCATCAGGACGACATCCCGGTAATCTTTGTACCAGCCCGCGGTGATCGTCACCGGTTGCGTTCTCCCTGCTGATGATGCCTGATGTCGCGTCATACAACGGCCCCGCTCCCCTTCATTATCATCGCACAGGCCGGCAGAAAGGCTTGAGGCCGTGCCGAACCCGGCCAGCGCGGTAATTCCCCCTGGCTGGAAAATTGCTGGCACGAAATGCTTGACATATGCATGAAACTGCATAAACTGAATTGTAGATTATGCGATTGAGCGCATAAATGATTTCGGGCGCTCGACTAAGGGACTGCGGATATGCTCACACGGGAACTGGTACTCGCCCCACAGGTTGTACAGGTCGAATTTGCCCTTGTGCCGGCCCTGAACGCCCTGAACAGCCTGCATCTCACCGGTCAGGTCGAGCGGTTGTCGGGCCTGGGTGAGTGGGTAACGCAGATGGCGGCGGTATGGACCCCGGCCGAGCGGCGCTTGAATGGCCTGCTCGACAGCGGCTTAGCTCTCACGATCAGCGATGCGCTACCGATGACGCAGTACCCCGATTTTCAGGCGTTTCTGCGTGACTGGAACAGCATGGACCCGGTGGTGCTGCGCGACCGCCTGCTCGATTTTGTGCTGCGCATGCCGTTCGAGTTCCCGGAGTGCTGGACGCGCGACCTGCCGGTTCCTACGGCGAGCGAAGTGCTGGCCAGCCCGCAAGCCTACGTCGCCTTCATGCGCTCGTTCGATGAGATGGACGATTTGGATGAGGCGGAGTGGGTGGAATATGGACGGCTGATGGCCGACCCGCCCCGGCTGCAGCGCGAAATCTCGGCCTATCTGTCCCATGCCTGGGAAATTGGCGGGCTGCGCGAGGAGTGGGCGCGCTCCGAGCCGCTGCTGACCGAAGCCGTACAGGCCTATCAGAAGCAGACGTACCGCAATCTGACAGCGATGGAGGCCATTCGCGCCGTGACGGGCCGCGACATCAGCCTGTTCAGTCACTGGGCGATTGCGCGGGCCGAGCGGGCGGTATTCGTGCCCTCGCCGCACATGGGGCCCTACCTCACCGGTATGTTGGGCGAAAAGACGCTCTATGTCATGTTCGGTGCGCGCGCGCCGCAGGGCGTCAGCCTGGCGTCGCCGGATTTGAGCCGGGCCGAACTGCTCGTTCGCCTGAACGCGCTGGCCGACGACACGCGGCTGCACATCCTCGAATTGCTCACCCGCAGCGAGGAGTTGTGCGCCCAGGAGATTATCGAGGCGTTGTCGCTCAGCCAGTCGAGCGCCTCGCGCCACCTCAGCCAACTGAGCGCGTCCGGCTTTCTGATCGAACGGCGGCGCGAGGTGAACAAGTGCTACAGCCTGAACCGTGAGCGCGCCGACGAGGTGGTTCGCGCCCTCAGTTCATTCCTGACTCTGCAGTAGGGCGCGGCAAGCGGCCCACCAAGTTTCACACACACAGGACGATATTCAGTGCGCCAGGGAGATGACGATCATGATGAACCATACCGACTTTCGCGGCAGCCAGGCTGACCGTGACGCACAGATTCGCCATGCCGGGCAGCAGCATATCGCCCACGAAGCCCATTCCGAAGCGCGCCTCGGCCCGGTGTTTGGCCCGCTGCTGGCGAAGGTCGGCGATGGCCTGGTGGCGGCCGGAACGCGCCTTCAGCAGCGCTATGCCGATTGGCAGGTGGAAACCGATGCCCCGGTTGCAGCGCCGCGCTCCCTCGCCCCTTCCGAGCAGTGCGGTAGCTAAGAGCAGCCACAGCCAACCAATGCGGCAGGGCCTCCCGTTTGGGAGGCCCTGCCTACCTCGAATGTTCGTCCGCTGGATTTTACGCCGACGCCGGCTCGACCATCGTCTTGTGGATAAAAACGGGCGTAGTCAGCGCGCGATGAACCGGGCACTTGCCGGCGATTTCCATCAGGCGGGCGCGCTGCTCATCACTCAGTTCGCCCTTAAGGGCGACGGCCACCTTGAACTCGTGGACGAAGTCCTCATCACCCTGGTAGGCCGGATAATCCGCGCCCTTGAAGCGCTCCATCGTCACGTCTACGTCCACGCCTTCCAGCGGCCAGCCCTTGCGCTCGGCGTAGAGTTTGACGGTGATGGCGACGCATGCGCCCAGCGAACCGGCCAGCATCTGCATGGGCGTTGGGCCGAGATTCTGCCCGCCCGCGCTCAACGGCTCGTCGGCAACGAACGAGTGCCCGCCGCTGGAGATAGTCGTCGTGAAGCCCTCGCGCAGGCTGATTTTAGCGTCGGTCATGGATGCAGACTCCTGGGGGAAATGTGGCCGTCATAACAGATGGCATTATGACGCAGCGGTGGCGCAGGTTCTTACATGGTCAGCGAAAACAACACAGCCTCGCCATGGGGCGGGGCTGCCAAGAGTCTGTTGAAGCGGCTTGTGGCTCAGGAACTGGCGGCGGGTTCCGGCTTGGAAAGACGCCGGATGCTGTGATACTCACCGCGACGCTGGATTTCCTTCCAGCGCTCCTCACCACCATCGGTGTGCCATTCCACACACGTCATCCCACGCCCATCCTGATACATGAAGGCGGGCCGGAACATCAGCACCTGGCGCATCACACCGATCAGTTCCTTGGTCTCCTCGCCCGTTCGCATGACGAACCACTTGCCGGGCTGCCACTCGAACTCGACCTCCATCGCATCGGCCCAACGGCCCACCATCCGAATCGGCGTTTCGGGCTGAACACACGTCAGCCAGATGTTGCCGAGCCGGTTTCGCCACAGCGTATGATTGACGCGCTCCTCGATGAAATAGGCGCGCGGCTGGGGAGTTGTGTAGAACCAGGTACGCGAATCGGTGGACATCCTGCGAACTCCTCAGAAACGATTGTGCGCCCAGAGTGTACCGAAAATTCGCGCAACACTCCAGCGGCTAAACGGCCTAAACCGGAACGGCCGGGAAGCGCGCTTCGGTCGCGGGCGCAGGTGCTGGCCGCAGATTGCGCCGCGCGCGCCGTGCCACCAGCCAGTAGGTGAGCGTCCCGAGCAGCGTCATGAAGGCGGCCACGATACAGGCCCCCAGCAGGCCAAGCGCGACTCGTGCGACCTGCGTGCGTTCGCCCAGGTAAATCGGGAGGCCGAACAAGCCGCGCACCGCCGCCGGGGCGGGCATCGGGTCCACGATGGGCTGCGCGCCGAACTCGATGACGATGGGAATACCGTCCCCGGTTACTTCCCGCGTGAAGCTGGCCTCGCCGGAGGGCGCGAAATCGGCGCTGGTGACGAGGGTGGTATACGTTCCCGGCTGCAAGCCCTGAAAGCCAATCAGCCCCTGCGCACTATTCGGCGAATCGTCAAGCAGGCCGGTGGCGATCACGGCACCAGACGCGTTGCGCAGCGAGACGGCCGCGCCGCGCGTCAGCAGCGGTTCGCCAGCGTCGCGCTGGCCGTTCGCATTCAAATCCTGATACAGGCGTACCCACAACTGTCCGTTAGACTGCGCCGACACGACACTGAAGGCCAGCACGGCCAGCGCGGCGGCGCACAGGATGGCAAGGGGACGAACTCGCATCATCTCTCAGGCTTTCAGAACGGCCCGGCCTCTCCTGCGCGGAGAGGCCGGGCATACAGTACAGAGATGGGGCTAGCGGCCGCGCAGCACGACCGTCATCACGCTGCCAACCACACCAGCGACAGCGGCCAGCCCGAAGGCCAGTAGGCCGGCGTTCTCACTCAGCGGGTTATCCAGAGGAAGGCCACCCGAAGCGGAGGTGTCTGCCGAAGCGCTGGCCGCATCGGCTGGCGGAGCGGCGGGCTGTTCGAAGCCCTGCGCTGCGCCGAAGCCGAGGCTGATCGTCCAGCCGGTTGCCGGCTGCACCAGCAGCTGCTGCGGCGTGGTGAGCCCATAACCAACCGGAGCCTGCGCCTGGGCCAGATAATTCCCGACTGGCAGATCGCTGAAGCAGAACGGCTCATTGCTGCCGGTCGTCGTGTACTCGCCAGCCGGAACACCATCGAGCGTCAGCACAATTGTGCCGTCAGCCAGCAGTGCCTCACCGGTTTCTTGCAGGCGGTTCTGGTTGGCGTCGTCGAACATCATCACGCACACCTGCGCGGGCGAAGCGGCCGGGTCAATGGCTGGCAGCACACCGCTGGTGATCGAGACGATTGGCGCGGCGGCCGAGGTATCCACTGGCGGCAGATCAGGCTGAACAGGCGTCGGTGTCGAGGCGGGCGTAGCCTGAACCTGACCGGCATCGAGCGCCGCCTGGATCGTCAGTTCTGAACCGGGCTGCAGCGGAGTATCTACGGTGATGTTGTTGAGCGCCACGATCTCGTCCGCATTGCGGCCAAGCGCCGCGGCCAGCCCTGCCAGCGTATCACCGGGCTGCACCGTGTAAATCACCGCGCCGCCAGGGCCGATGCGCATGAACGCCATCGGGTTGGCGACAGTCGCCGCAGGAACTACAGCCGGGATTTGCGTTGGCTGGCCCACCGGGGCCGCAATTGTCGGCTGGGCGGCCACCTGAGTGGGGGCGGCTGCCTGCGCTTCGCGGATTGTCAGTTCCTGGCCGGCGAAGATGAAGCGGCCGCTGCTCAGGCCATTGAGGTCAAGGATCTGCTGGCGCGACACACCGTAGGCGTAGGCGATGGCGTCCATCGTATCGCCGGGCTGCACGGTGTGGACAATCGAGCCGTCTGGCTGTGGCGGCTGCGGCTGTACGAAGCTGGCGAACGGCGGAGCTGTTGGCACGGCGGTCGGGGCAGGCTGACCGGGTACACCGGGGGCCGAACCACCCGCGCCGCCAACCGAAAGCGAAGCCTCATCCCAGTAGGCGGTATTGAGCTGCGAAGGCCACTGCTGCGTATTGAACAGGAAGATCGTCACCGTGGGACCGGTTGCGGTGGCGCTCACCGAAATCTGCTCCCAGCGGTCGTGCGGGGTGGCGTTAGCCGAACAGATCACGTCGCTGTCGTACGGGTTGGAGCCGCCGTTCGGGTCAATACAAACGCGCATGTACGCGCCAGACTCGGCGGCCGAACCGCAGGTGGGGGTATTCGGTGCCGGGTTGCAGGTCTTCTGCTGCCCGTAAGCACTGCCCACCACGTTCGAGCCCTGCGGAACAGCGACCTGCTGATAGATGGCGGCCGTATAGGTGGCATAACCCTTATTGAAGTTGAAGGCATGTGCGCCGGCTACCGGGTTCGGGTCAGGGCCGTTATGCGGGAAGGCGACCGGGGGCTGATTCATCCAGGCCTCGGTGCGCGGGCTTTCGGTGAACCAAACGCCCCAGGGAGCCGGTACGTTCAGGTCGGCGCGGCCGCGATTGGTATACGGGCCTTCCATGCCGCCGTCCTGCAGCAAGTTGCCGGATTGGGCTAGGCCAGGAAACGCCGTCACCGCGACCAGCACGGCGATGAGCAGGAACAGCAAGCGTCGCTGCATGTGAGTTTTCTCGCTTCTCATCCAAACAAAACGGGGGCGCTGGCCGCGCACATGGCATGGCTCTGGCGCCCCCACCATCTCAAATTGTAAAGGATGAGTGACCCTCAAATCAACCGGCAGTGCCTGACCGTCAGGGAGCCGTCAGGGTGATGACGACCGGGCCGCTGGTATTGCTGTCAGAGTGAGTGACGAGGACGGTGTACAGGCCCGAGGCTGGCAGTGCGAGATTGCTGATCAGCGCGCCGGTCATGTTAGGGGCCGCATCATCGCTGCCCGCCACCGGCGTCAGTCCGTCGGGGCCAAGCACGACCAGCATTGGGTCGGCCTGTTCAACCGGCGACTGGGCGCTGATCTGCACGGTTTCACCGGCGTTGCCCTCGAAGGTGAACGTATAGAGCAGGCGCGTATCGAGGTTGACGGTGGACGGCACGTTGGGGGCAAGCTGGCCCGCGCTCATCACGCTGGCGTCAAGCACGTTGGTGTAGGCGAAGAAGTCGGCCGTGGCGCTGGCGCGGTCGCCCGCCCACTCGTGCAGCGCGCCCCGAAAAACCAGCGCCAGGTCGAACTCGGGATTGATGGTCAGCGCCCGGTCGAGGTCAGCCATGGCGTCGGTGGGAGAGACGATCAGCACATCCACCCGGGCGCGGTCGTACCAGGCATCGGCGTAACTGGGGTCACTGTTGAGGGCGAGCGTGAACTCGGAGTACGCGCCATGCAGGTCCTGATTGTCGAAGAGGGCCATGCCCCGGAAGTAATGGCTGCGGGCGTCGTTCGGGTTCAGCCGGATGGCGTAATCGAGCGCGATCAGGGCGTCGAAGATGTTGCCCACCTGCTGATGCGTCGAGCCAATGACGGAATAGACATGCGGATTGTTCGGGTCGAGGTTGACCGCCTGCTGGAAGTCGGCCACCGCGACAAGATCTTCACCAGTGTACAGGCGGGATGAACCGCGGAACAGATAGGCGAAGACGCTGGTTGGCTGGATGGAGAGGATAGATTGATACTCGGCCAGCGCCAGGTCGTCGCGAGCATCGGCCCAGTGGAGCAGCGCCAGGCGGGCGAGATCATTCATGTCGCCGGGGGCCGCGCTAACTTCGGCGGCCGTCGCGCTGGTGAAGGCGTCAAAGCTGGCGCGGTCGAGCTTGCGCAGGATGCTGGCATCGGCCGCCGCTGTTCCGTAAT
>JAEURB010000160.1 GCA_016788435.1 Anaerolineae bacterium
AGTGAACGTGGCCCACAGAAAAATCGAACCGGCAGCGACCGAATGAAATGCACTAAAGATCAGCGGGTCGTGGCCCGGACCGAAAGAGGCATCTTAATCTGCGTTTAACACTGGTAATTGTGGCACGAACCCGCCGGCATAACAAGGAATAGTGATCGAGGGGAGTGGAGAAAAGCGCGGGCATGACTGTTGCACTGCCGGTTAGCAAACCTCCCCCCTGCAACCCCCCTCCACTCCGCTGCGCTGCGTAGAGGGGGGAACAACCGCGCCGTGAATGCTCCCTCTCCGCGTGCGGAGAAGGGGTTGGGGTGAGGTTGTGGTTCGAACACAAAAACCTACCCCTGCCAGCCTCTCCATAGCCGCCTTACCCGAAGTGCCGTGCGCAACATAGAGAGGGGGAGAACCGCCTGCCGTCCGATGTTGCTCCCCCTCTCCAGATGGGCTACAGCGCCCCATTCGAGACCTTCATGGAGAGGGGGCAAGGGGATGAGGTTGTTCTAAACAGCAAGTCGAAGCTATCCCTCGATCTTCACCACTCTCTGGCTCGCGCGTCAGTCAAGCTGTTCCGTGCGGGCGGCGTTGCCTATAATGGCCGCCATTCAAACCGCACCGGTAAGGACACATGACTGTGACAAATCCCGCGCCCGCGCGCGCCCTGGCTTTGGTGGGAATGCCCGGTTCGGGCAAATCGCTGTGCGCCGCCCATCTGGAGGCCCAGGGCTTTTTCCAGTTTCGCTTCGGCGGCATCGTCGTTGCTGAGGTCTACCGGCGCGGCTGGCCGCTGACGCCTGAAACCGAGCGCATCGTGCGCGAAGAATTCCGCAGGCAAGACGGCATGGCCGCCATCGCCGAACGCGCTTTGCCCATCCTGCGCGCCGCCCTCGAAGAACGGCCCAACATCATCATGGACGGCCTTTACAGTTGGAGCGAATACAAGCTCCTCGCCGATACGCTGCCCGGCGGGCTGATCGTGGTGGCGGTGGTGGCCGAGCGCGCCCTGCGCTATGCGCGGCTGGCGGCCCGCCCCGAACGGCCGCTGACCGCTGAGGAAGCGCGCCGCCGCGACTGGCAGGAAATTGAACAGCTTGAGAAGGGCGGCCCGATAGCGATTGCCGACTACACGCTCCTCAACAACGAAGGGCCTGCGCCGCTGCTGGCCAGCCTGGACGAGGTCGTGAAGCGGCTGGGGCTGCGCCCGGCCGCGGAGTAGGACGAGAGCCGTCCTGCGGGCTATTCGCTTTCGGCGGGCGGTGGTGAGATGCGTGGACGGTCGGCCACCAGCACGACGGTGTGGTGGGTGCGGAACAGGCTGTACTGGCCCATGCGGCCCGGTACAGCGTTCAGCACGTTCTCGGTTTCCATGATCGAGATCCACAGCGGGATATCCCAGCGCGGGTCGCCAAGCGCCTCGGCCAAGCTTTCGCTGGTGATCACCACACCGCGCTCGTAGAGGGCCAGCAGCACCTGAATGAACGTGTTGCGGTCTGATAGCACCGACGCGACCACCGGCGTCGCCTCATCGAGCGAGATGCCCTTGGTCATGAACTCGCTCTGCGGGTTGGCGTATTCCTGCACGGCGGCCGCGTGATTCTCGACCAGATACTCGACGGCGCGCTGGAACGACATGCCGTGATCGAAGTTCCGCAAGCGGCGGTGCAGGCTGCCCAGCGGGCACCAGCTATAGCCCCGGAAACTGGTGAACTGCTCGACGCTGATGACGATGCGGCGCACCATCGCGCTGGTATCGTCCTCGCTCTGTTCAAGCTCGGAGAGCAGCACGCCTTCCCACGACTCAGGGCGCGGGCGCTCGGCGGCAGGCTGAGGTGCGGCCGCCTGATATTCCGGGCGCAGCTTGATGACCGGCACCAGATCGTCAGGATTGTGGCGATGCGGCACCAGCTCGCGCAGCAGCACATGCTCGCGCACCAGGCAGTCAATCCAGTCTGAGCGCCATTGGTCGCTGTAATTCAGGCCGGGCCGGTCCATCTCATGATCCATGGCCAGGCCCTTGAGCAGGAAGCCGTAGTTGACGTACTCCCAGTCGCGCACGTTGAGCGTGTTCATCACGCGCATGACGATGCGGTCACGCACGGCGCGGGTCTTCTCCACCGCCGGGTGATTGTCGTCGAGCAGCAGGCGGTCGCCCCGGCCCATCTTAACGATGCCCGTCGTCATGGCCTGCGCCACCAGGTCTTCGCCGCGCTGCCGGTTGATGACCGCCCCGACCTCGATCAACTGATCGACCAGGCGCGTCAGGGTGACCCCATCCATCTTATGGGCCTGTGCCAGCCGGTCGAACTGGATGATCACGCTCGACCACTGGCTGGGCGTGAAGCCGAGCACCGGCGCTTCATCGCGCGGGATGGCCGCCGCAAACGCAACCTGCACGTTCTCCAGGTTGGCGAAATCCTCGACGTACTCGATGGAGACGTTGGTGTTCTTCTCCAACTGGCGGCTGGTGCTGCCGCGCACGGCCCACAGGATGACCGTCTTGTTGCGGGCGCGCAGGGAGTTGATGACGTCGTTGAAATCACGGTCGCCGCTGGCCACGATATAGACATCGGCTGCGTCGGTATGCCCCGAGTCGGTAATCGCGTTCTGCGCGATCTTCATATCGGCGCTGTTCTTGCCGGGCAGCGTGATGACCGGCTCGATGTTGGCCAGCATCAGGCGGCTGGTCGCTTCATCCGTCACCTCGCGGCCGTTGGTGTCAATCAGCGGCGGCAGGCTGCCGCGCATACCCCACGGCGCGTAGGCGGCCATTTTGACGGGCTGGCCGTGGGCCTGGGCCTGACGGACGAAAGCCTGAATCAGCAGGTCGAGATTGACCGTGTAGCCCTGTTCCTTCAGGCTGATGGCGATGTTCTCGAAGTCAATGTAAACGGCGACATTCTTGGTTTGCTTGATGCCGAGCAGGGTCTCAACCGGCTGGAAGATGACGTCTTCCTCGTAGGCCGTGCCCTTGATGATGTCCTTGGTTCCCCACAGGCGCACGCGGGCCGAACGGCGCGTTCGCACCCGGCTGAGCAGGTCGAGCAGTGCCGCGCTGGTGGTTACCAGAATCAGCTCGTCAATCGGGTCGGGGTCACTGGCGAAGTAATGTTCAACCAGTCCGCGCACCAGTTCGGCGTGATCATCCACCGTGAAGATGTCGTAGCCGGCGGTGCGGAAAAGTTCACGGGCTTTGGTGGAGTC
>JAEURB010000457.1 GCA_016788435.1 Anaerolineae bacterium
TCACTGGCGAACGGCGCGAACGCCAGGAAGTCCATGATTGAGTTGCGGCAAACGCGGAACGTGTTCGGGTTGAAGTTCGCGCCGGTGATGGCGGGCGATGCCGCCGGGGCTGCGAACACCAGCACGTCCGAGTCGAGGGCCACCTGCTGCACGCCGGTCATCACGCCCGAGCTGGGCGCGCCAACCAAAATCTCGACGCCTTCCTGCTCAATCAATTCACGCGCCTGGCTGGCCGCGGTGTCGGGGTTGCTGGCGTTGTCGCGCACGATCACTTCCACCGGGCGGCCGGCGATGACGACATCGGCCAGCGCGGCTTCGAGGCTGTCGTATTCAGACGGGTCAATGCCCGCAGCATACAGCAGGCCCAGCAGGAAGCCGTTCTCCTGCTCGATGCCGTAGATGGTGAGCGGGCCGGACTGATCGGTGAGCAGGCCGATCTTCAGCGGTTCGCCTTCCTGCGCGGCCACGCCAATCGTGACAGCCAGCAGCGCAAGCAGGACGGCGATGACAAGAACGAGTTTCTGACGACGCATTTCATTCACTCCTTATAAACGTGCGGCGAACGAAACCTCTCAAGGCGAAGCCCATCCCGCGCCTTCACGTGGCGAGGATGACGGCTTCCCCCTCCAGCACCAGCACGCCGTCCTGATTGGTGACGGTCGTGCGGAACGTGGCAATTCCTCTTTCCTCGCGGAACTTGATGCATTCGACCGTTCCGGTCACGGTGTCGCCGGGGAAAACCGGCGCCTTGAACGACAGGGTCTGATTCAGATAGACCGAACCAGGGCCGGGCAGGTCGTTGCCCAGAATGGCGGAAATCAGGCTGGCCGTCAGCATCCCGTGCGCAATCGGGCGGCCAAAGCGGGTCGTCGCGGCGTAGGCGGCGTCGGTATGCACCGGGTTCTCGTCACCGCTCGCTGCCGCGAAGGCCAGCACATCGGCTTCGCTGATAGTGCGTGTACGCCGGGCGCTGTCGCCCACTGCAATCGTCATACGTCCTCCTGCACGGCTGCTTCCGGTTGAACGAGCGTGCGCTTGAGTATCTTGCCCGCGCCCGACAGGGGCAGGCTGTCGCGGAGTTCAATCGAGCGCGGCACTTTGAACCCCGCCAGGTGGTGCTGAAGATGCGCCATCAGGTCGGCTTCTGTGGCCGTCGAGCCGCGCTTGAGGACGACGAAGGCTTTGCCAACTTCGCCCCATTTCGCGTCTGGCACGCCCACCACTGCGCACATTTCGACGGCGGGATGCTTGTACAGCACCTGCTCAATCTCGCTCGGATAGATGTTCTCTCCGCCGCTGATGAACAGGTCTTTCTTGCGGTCTACGATGAAGAAGTAGTTGCCTTCGTCGCGGGTGGCGAGGTCGCCAGTATGGAACCAGCCCCCGTCATCCACCACCTCGGCCGATGCTTCCGGGTCGTTGAAGTAGCCGGAACACAGCGACGGGCCGCGCAGCACCAGTTCGCCCACCTGTCCGGGCGGCACGGGCTGGTTGTCGTCATCCACAAT
>JAEURB010000467.1 GCA_016788435.1 Anaerolineae bacterium
GGCGACCTGGCCCGCGAACGGCAGGCCTACCGCAAGCGCCAGCGCGAGCAGGAAGCGCACCGGGCATGACCGAATTACCGCAGATACCAGACGGCTTTGACGCAGCAGATTCGGCCCTGCTGCGCATCCTCAGCCAGGCAGGGGCGCAGCGCGTCCTCGACGTTCCAGCCCCCGATCTTGGTCTGGCCGATGCGCCGCCGTTCCCGTTCATGGCGCTGGTTGGGCAGTACGAAATGCGGATCGCACTCATGCTGGCGGTCATCAACCCCGGTATCGGCGGCGTGCTGCTGATCGGCCCACGCGGCACAGGGAAAACGACGTCGGTTCGCAGCCTCACGCACATCCTGCCCTACATCGAGGTCAGCGATTGCGAGGAGGAGGTGCTGCCGGCCGACCTGCAGCGCCCGGATGCCGACGCACTATTCCCTGATTGCTACGAGAAGGCACAGCGGGGCGAGGCAATTTCACACTACGAGCCAGTACGGCTGGTCGAACTGCCACTCAATGCCCGCCTCGATGACGTGGTGGGCGGCGTCAACGAGCGCATCGCGGTGCAGCAGAACAAGATTCGGCTCGAACGCGGCATTCTGGCCCACGCCGACAACAACCTGCTCTACATTGACGAGGTCAATCTGCTGCCCGATGAGATTACAGACGCGGTGCTGGATGCTGCCGCGGCCGGTTCGTACGTCGTGCGGCGCGGGCCGATGACGGGAGTATTCCGCTCGCGCTTCGTGCTGATCGGCTCGATGAACCCGGAAGAAGGCCGCCTGCGCCCGCAGATTCTGGACCGCTTCGGGCTGCGCGTGAACGTGCGCGGACTGACGGCCAAAGACGAGCGCATCGAGGTCTATTCCCGCGTTCATGCCTACCGATCCAATCCCGCGCTATTCACGCGCCAATGGGACTGGGCGACGGCCGAAACCCGCGAGGAGATTATGGCCGCCCGCGAACTTTTAGCCGTCACTCGACTGAGTGATGAGGCAATTTCGGTAGGGATAGCGCTCGTGCAGGCGCTCGATATCGACTCGCACCGCGCCGAATACGCCATGTTCGAGGCCGCCCGCGCCCATGCCGCCGCTGATGGCCGTAATCTGGCGATGGTGGCGGATATTCGGGCCGTCGCGCCGCTCGCGCTGCGCCAGCGCCGCAGCGATTACATGGTGGAATATTTCAATCATCAGGCGACCGAGGACGAACAAATCCGCACCCGCCTCGACCAGATAGCCGGGACGGTGCGCTGATGCCAGGAGCAAATCTCACCCCCCAGCCCCCTCTCCGAACACAGGAGAGGAGGAGAAAACCGGGCCTCCAAATGTCCTCCCCTCTCCGCGCGCGGAGAGAGGCCGGGGCTGAGGCAGTCATATGACCATCACAAGCCCTTCCGCTTTCCTGTCCTCTTCGCGCTGGCTGTGGCTGACGGCGGCGGTGGCGCTGGCGTCGTGCCTGCTTCCGTGGGTGACCAACCCGGCCGCTGGGCTGAGCCTCAATCCGGCTGACCTGGCGGAGTGGACCAGCCTCGCGCCGGCGGTGCAGGCGCAGACCCCGCCCCTGTTCACGTCGTTTCTCTTGCGTACACCGCTGCTGATTGTCGCGCTGTTGGTGGCGTACGCCACCGGACGGAAGCACAGTTGGGCGGCGCTGCTCATCCTGCTGCTGGCCGCCGCACAGCTTCCACCGTTCGAGTTTCTGAAGGACAGTGGAAACAGCAACTATCGCCAACAGCTCATGATGGCGGTAATGACGGCCGGGTTGGGCCTGGGCGCGCTGTATGGATTAGCACGACACTTTGTGTTGACGGGTGCGGGCGTTGTGACGGCTCTGGGGCTACTGGCGGCTCTCGCTGGGGTGACAAGCGCCGTACGCGAAATGCGAGCCTTCGCGCCTGGGGCGCAGGCCGGGCCGGGGCTACTGTTCTACAGCGCGGCGATGCTGGCAATCGTGGCGCTGGCGGCCAACACAGGAATCAAAAAGCGGCGCGGTGAAGCGCCGCCTGGCTCATCCAGTTGGGTGGAGGTCTCTTAGGCCTCAGCCATGTGGGTGTCGATGTAGTTCACCGCCTCGCCCACCGTGGTGATCTTCTGCGCGTCTTCGTCGCTGATCTCGCCGCCGAATTCTTCTTCGAACGCCATGATCAACTCGACCAGGTCGAGCGAGTCCGCATCCAGATCTTCACGGAACCGCGCGGCCGGCACGACACGGTCCGGCTCAACGCCGAGCAGGTCGACCACAATTGTGCGGATACGTTCTTCAGTTGAAGCCATCGAAGGGTCCTCCCGTCACACGGAGATTGCTTTCAGTACTCTGGCCGCTCATTATAACGGCATTCCCGCCCTCTGCCAGCCCCCTGCTCAGGTTGACACACGAAGACGGCGCAGTTAGCATAAGCGTCCATCGTGTGTAGGAACACCCCTTCATGACAGAAGTCACGCCCCAACCTTCAATTGAAGATCGCAAGGTCGATCATATTCGCATCAATCTTGAAAAAGATGTGCAGTTTCCGCACCTGACGACCGGGCTGGAGCGCTACCGTTTTCTGCATCAGGCGCTTCCTGAACTCAACCTGAGCGACGTGGACACCCGCGTTAAACTGTTCGGCAAAACGCTCCAGTCGCCTTTGCTCATTTCGTCCATGACAGGCGGCACGCCGATGGCGCAGCGGCTGAACTTGCGGCTGGCCGAAGCGGCACAGGCGGCAGGCATCGCGCTGGGCGTGGGTTCGCAGCGTGCCGCGATCAAAGACCCGGCGCTGGCCGATTCGTACCGCGTGCGCCATGCAGCGCCCGACATATTGCTTCTGGCCAATCTGGGCGTCGTCCAATTCAACTACGGCTACGGAACCAAAGAGTGCCGTGAAGCTATCGAGATGATCGGGGCCGATGCGCTGATTCTGCATTTCAACGTGCTGCAGGAAGCCGTTCAGCCCGAAGGGGATACCAATTTCGCCGGGCTGCTCACGCGGATCGAGCAAGTGGTGCGCGAACTGAACGTGCCAGTCATCGCCAAGGAGGTCGGCTGGGGCTTCTCGGAGCAGAACGCCCGCGACCTGGCCAATGCCGGCGTCGCTGCGATTGACGTCGCGGGTTCGGGCGGCACGTCGTGGAGCGAAGTCGAATATCACCGCGCGCCGACGGCGTTTCACGCCCGTGTGGCGCGTGCGTTTGCCGACTGGGGCATTCCGACGGCCGACGCGGTGCTGTACGCCCGCGCTGGCGCACCCCATCTTCCGATCTTTGCGAGCGGCGGACTGCGCGACGGGATTGATGTCGCCAAGTGCATCGCCCTCGGCGCGACGCTCGGCGGGCTGGCTGGCCCATTCCTGAAGGCGGCGGATGAGTCGGTGGAGGCGGTCACGGGACTAATCGCCGAACTGAGCGCCCAGATTCGAATCGCCATGCTGTGCAGCGGGGCGAGCAGTATCGCCGGGCTTCAGCAAACGCCCCTGATCACGGTCGCGCCCTGACCATGATGCCATCTGCCGGGCGTTACTGGCCCGCGCTCGACCAGGCGCTGCGTGAGGCAATCACGCTGGCTCCGCAAGCACCCGGCTTCCAGCGCTTGCTGGAGTACCCGATGGGCTGGGTGGATGCCGACGGAAAGGCGACCGAAGAATCGGGCGGCAAGCGCATTCGCCCGCTGCTGCTGCTGTCGTGCGCCGAGGCGGCCGGTGGAAGCTGGCAAACGGCCCTACCCGCGGCGGCGGCCGTTGAACTACTCCACAATTTCTCACTCATTCACGACGACATCGAGGATGCCAGCCCACTGCGTCATGGCCGGATGGCCCTCTGGAAGCAGTGGGGGGTGGCCAGCGCCATCAATGCCGGCGACGCGATGTTCGCGCTGTCGTATGCGGCGCTGACCCGCCTGCGCGGTTGCGTTCCCGATGACCTCAGTCTGCGCGCGCTGGACATCTTCTGCCAGGCCAACCTCGACTTGACCCGCGGTCAGCATCTCGATATCCGCTTCGAGACGCAGCCAGACGTCACGGCGGACGAATATCTGACCATGATCGAGGGAAAGACTGCATCTCTGCTGGCAGTATCGGCAGAGCTAGGCGCGTTGATCGGCAGCGGGAACGACGTAATCGCAAGCCATTACCGCGCCTTTGGCTTCAACCTCGGTATGGCCTTTCAAATCCGGGATGACATTCTGGGCATCTGGGGCGACCCCACGCTGACCGGAAAATCAGCCGCTACCGACATTCTGGCGCGCAAGAAGTCACTTCCGGTGCTATACGGACTGGAGCGCAGCCCTGCCCTCCGTGAACTGTACGCCAGAGAATCATTCGGAGAAGCCGAAACCAGGGAAGCGGTGCGCCTGCTTGATTCGCTCGATGCGCGCGGACACGCGGCCAGCTTCGAACGCAATTACCATCAACGCGCGTTGGATGCCCTGCATGCAGCCCGGCCCGCCGAACCCGCCGCAACTGAACTGCGTGGCCTGCTGGATGCGCTGCTTGGACGCATCGCCTAGACGAACTCGCGCAGCACCGTATTGCTCAGCAGGCGGCCGCGTTCGGTTAGCATGACGCGCGTATCGCTTACCGTTAGCAGCCCTAAGTGCTCGAATTTCATCAACGCCTCGCCGTGCAGGTCGAGCAAGTCCACGCCAAACCGGTCGCGGAACTCCTGCCGGTCAATGCCACGGCCGATAAGGCGCATCCCCATAATCAGCGTCTCCGATATCTCCTGCGCCTGTTCCACCCGCACCGCTTCGGCCACGGCCGGGCTGACCGGGTAGTCATAACCTTTGTCGCCGGACGCGCCAGATAGCAGGTGAACGTAGCGCTGTGGCGAGAGCACGTTCGAATAGCGCACGCCACCAGCGAAGCCGTGCGCTCCCGGCCCAAAGCCCAGGTACGGTGCATTTAACCAGTATTGCAGGTTGTGGCGGCTTTGGAAGCCGGACCGCGCCCAGTTGCTGATTTCGTACTGCTCATACCCCGCTGCACCGAGCATTTCACTCGCCAGGTCGTACATATCGGCGGCCAGGTCGTCGTCGGGTGCAGGTACGTGGCCGGTTTCGACGCCGGCTCGCAGCGGGGTGCCTGCTTCCAGTGACAACGCATAGAGGGACAGGTGTTCTGGCTGCAGATTCAGCGCAAAATCCAAGCTGCCGCGCCACGTTTCGAGCGTTTGATTGGGAACTCCATAGATCAGGTCGAGGCTGAGGTTATCGAAGCCCGCCTTGCGTGCCGCTTCAACAGATTCAACCACCGCGGTTGCGTCATGCCGCCG